>CAJKXG010000025.1 GCA_905203795.1 uncultured Oscillospiraceae bacterium
CGGTTCGGCTCGCTGCCGATACTCCACGAGGTCACGCCGTCGATATTCTGAATGGTGGTGTGAATGATGCGGCGCTCATAGGGATTCATCGGCTCAAGCGAAGCCTTGCGACCGGTGCGGCGCACCTGATTGCCCATTTTATTGGCCAGCCCCACCAGCGATTTTTCGCGTTTTTCACGGTAGTTTTCGATGTCGATGGTCACGCGGTAGTAATCCTCACAGGCACGGTTCGCCACCAGCCCGACCAGATACTGCAACGCATCCAGCGTATCGCCGCGGCGACCGATCACGAAACCGAGATGCTCGCCGACCAGCGACAGTGTGCAGCTGTTTTCCTCCTCGGTCACCTCGACGGTCACGTCTCCCGCCTGCATCCCCGCGAGAATGTCCCGCAGATAATCCGCCGCGAGCTGTGCCGGAGTCTGATTCACAAACACGCGCACCTTGGCGGGCGCGCCGCCAAACAAGCCCAGCGTCTTTTTCTGCGGCTCCTGCAACACCTCAAATTCCACCTCATCCGCCGCAAGTCCCAGCTCGGCGGCGGCGTTGGCTTTTGCCTCCTCAATCGTGGCACCCAGTGCGATTGCTTCTTTCTGCACCGTTGATCCATCCTTTCCTCTTTACGATTTCGCAGCGACTGCGATTATGGTTCCTGTTGTGTGTCGTCCGGCTGCTCCTCAACCAATTCCGGCTCCTTCAGTTCGCCGGCTTCGATGCCGCCGGCTTTTTCCGCCGCTTCCTTTTTCTTCAGCTTATTGGGATTCTTGGTAGCGGGCGGCTGTTTTTTCTGCGAAGGCTTTTCCGGCGCGGCTTGTTCCGCTGCCTTGGCTTCCTCCGCCAACGCCTGCTGCTCGCGCTTGCGCGATTCCGCCAGCCGTTTCTTATCCTCCGCTTTGCGGCGGCGTCGTTCCTCGTCCTCGCGGATCGCCTGTTCACGCAGTTTGGCGGGGTTATAGATCATATTCAGCACAAACACCTGCAAGATGGAGATCAGGTTGGAGCAGATCCAGTAGATACCCACACCGCCCGGCACGATAAACGTAATATACAGCGAAAAAGCGGGCATCATGACCAGCATCATCACGTTGCTGCAACCCTGACCGGGCTGCTTTTCGCTGCTCGTGCCCTTTTTGGTGAAATACATGCTGAGCACGGAGGACGCCGCCGCCGTCAGACCGGAGATCAGCGGGATCAGCCACAGCAGGCTGATATCCTGAGCACCGCCGCGCCACGGGGTTTCGAGCAGCGAATACTTGCCGATGCGGAAATCGCCGCGGATACGCAGAATCTCATTATAATACGACTCCGCTTTTTCCGCCGTCATGCCGTCGAGCTTCCCGATCGCCTCCAGCACCTCGGTTTTGTTGGTTTCCAGATGCTGCATCATGTTCAGTTCGCGGTAATAGCCTTGCAGATCCTTGGGATCGACCTTCGTTTCGATATTGGCGCCTTCGATATACAACGCCTTGCCGTCGGCGTCCTTCAGCACGTTGCCGTTTTCGTCCTTCTGATAATACGTTTCGATATTGACCGCCGACACCGCCGCGTCAATCACATTGGTCGGCACCTTGGCCAGATATTGCAGCGGCGCGTAGATGACGGAGATAACGCCGAACAGCACGATCATCTGCACCAGCATCGGCATACAGCCGCCGGTCATGCTCACACCCTCGCGCTCGTACAGCTCGGTGGTTTTTTGCTGCAGCTTCTGGCGATCCTGCGAATATTTCTTTTGCAGCCGCTCCAGTCGGGGCTGCAGCTTGATGCGCTCCGCCTGCGTTTTCTGCGAACGCAGCGACAACGGGAACATCAGCAGGCGAATCAGCAGGGTAAACAGGAAGATGGAGATAAAGTAATTATCGACCAACTGATATACCAGATTCAAAATGAATCCGAGCGGAACAGCCAGAAATCCAAAAAGACTCGTAAAAATACCCATGAACGTTTCTCCCCAATTTTTAAATTACGGTATATCATCAGACGCGCGGACGGCGAAAGGTAAATCGGTCGGGGACAGGGTCATAACCGCTGCCGCCCCACGGATTACAGCGCAAAATGCGCCATCCAGCCAACAGCCCGCCGCGCAACGCGCCAAATCGCTCGATTGCCGTAACAGCATATTCCGAACAGGTGGGCAAAAAGCGGCAAACAGGGGGACGGGAGGCGGAAATATGCTTTTGATACCAGCGGATACACGCCACCATCACCCGTTTCATGGCAGCAACCCCGCCGCGCGAAGCTGCCCGCGCATCACATCCGAAAGCGCAGTGCTTTTCATGGCAGCCGTCCTTGTGCGCGCCACAAACACGATATCATACCCGGATTTTACTTCCGGCGCAAGCGCACGATAGGCCTCCCGGATCACCCGACGGCAGCGGTTGCGCGTAACGGCATTGCCGAGTTTTTTGCTGGTCGTGATCCCCACCCGCGTTTCGCCGCGGCGATTTTTGCGCACATAGGCGATGAGCGCGGGATGGACATACGATTTCCCCCGATAATACAGCGTGCGGAACTCGGTATTCGTTTTCAACACCGCAAACCGCGCCATCCTACATTCGTTCCTTTCATCTAAGAAAAAAAGCCACACGATGGTGGCCTTTTCAGCAAGTGCCGGAAACGGAAAGAAAAGCGGACACGAAAGCAGCGGACAGACGCGCCGAAACGCAATCCTGCCGCCGGGGAGTGTGCCCGATCATCCGGTCACTTAGTGGGTGAGCCGTTTTCTCCCTTTTGCTCTTCTGCGAGCCAGCACCTTGCGGCCGTTGGCAGTTGCCATTCTTTTACGGAAGCCGTGCTCCATTTTGCGATGGCGCTTTTTCGGCTGGTACGCAGCATACTGTCATCCTCCTTTCGGACATTCGGTTCTTACCAAGCAGACACGAATCGCCTGCTCATTGACTGCCCGCATTTTCAGAGACAGCCTTGCGAGGATACATTATACCCCTTTTGTCATACAAAAGTCAAGACGCTTTTTTCGGTTTTTCCCCCGCTCGACGCATTTTTTTTCGATTCTTGTGCCCTCTTATTTTCAAAACACAACATCTTGTGGTTTCTCTGTTTTTTCTTCCTTCTGAAGAAAAGAAAAATTCCCGAATTCATGCGGATTTCGTTCGTTTGACGGTTGAAAATAAAGCGGGAACATGTTATAATAGTATATATATCTATACTATTAAGATGTGTCGGCTGCCGCCCGTGGAGGGAGCGGAAACGGCGCATTTGTGAGGAGTTAATTATTCAATATGGAAACCATCAAAGACGCATGGGCAGGGATTTTGGAATGCCTGCGGAATATGGACGACGTCAGCAATGCCGCGTTTGACACCTGGCTGGCGTATTTGCAGCCGCGCGGAATCGAGGACGGCAAGCTGCTTGTCAGCGTACATACCGATTTCCAGCGCAGCATTATTCAGGATTTCTACAGCCTCAAGATCGAGGAAGCCATTCGGCGCACACTGGGGCTGCCGCTGTCGCTGGTGATCTTATCAGACGAGAGCGACAAGTCCGTATCCGCCGACGACGGTGCGGCAGACACGGACAGCCAGACTTTCCCGCCGAAAAACGCCGATTACGAGTATTCCTTTGAAAATTTCGTGGTCGGTCCGTCCAACCAATTTGCACATGCCGCGTCGCAGGCGGTGGCAAAGGAGCCGTCCTCCATTTACAATCCGCTGTTTATCCACGGCGGCTCGGGGCTCGGCAAAACGCATTTGATGTGCGCCATCTGCAACGAAATCAAAAAGCGCAATCCGGATTTCAACATCGTTTATACCAAAGGCGAAAACATGACCAACGAGGTCATCGAAGCGATCCGCAACGGGCAGACCGCGGAGCTGCGGGCAAAGTACCGACAAGCGGATATGCTGCTGGTGGACGATATCCAGTTCATCGCGGGCAAGGAAAGCACACAGACGGAATTTTTCCACACGTTTGAAGCACTGTATCAGGATCACAAGCAGATCGTGCTGACCTCCGACCGTCCGCCGAAGGAAATCGCCTCGCTGACTGACCGTCTGCGCGGACGTTTTGAAGCGGGTTTGCTGGCGGATATTCAGCCGCCGGATTACGAAACGCGCATCGCCATCGTCAAACGCAAGGCGACGCTGCTCAACCTCGATATTTCGGACGATCTGGCGGAATACATTGCGGCACAGCTGAAGAGCAATGTGCGGCAATTGGAGGGCACGGTGCGGCGCATGTACGCGGATCTGCTGCTGCGCGGGGAAAAACCGTCTTTGGCTGTCGCACAAACGGCGATTCGCGATATCCAGAGCAACAAGCGTCCCGCGCCGATCACGGTGGAGATGATCGTATCGGAAGTGTCGCGCACGATGAACGTATCGGTGGAGGACATCTATTCCAAGAAGCATTCCGCGCCGATTTCGCGGGCGCGGCAGGTCGCGATGTTCATTGTGCGGGAGGTCGTGCCGTCGATGTCGATGGAAAAGATCGGCAAAGAGTTTGGCGGGCGCGATCATTCCACCGTCGTGTACACGATGGACAAAATGGCGTCGCGCATGGCAAAAGACGAGTCTCTCCGCGGCATTGTAGACGACATCATCAAAAACATCCGCGACTCCTGACAGAGAGTAATCAACACGGCTCTTGCGGGTCTATCTGCTTTCGTGTAAATCAATCAGTTGTATGTACCACATGAGCAGCCGATCGGTTGGTGTAGAAACGATTGACTCTTTGCGGGTGTATTCCTAGTAATACATCCGGCGTATACATAATTTCTTATCTGCTTTACTCCCAAGCGCGGCGACGTCCGCAGGCGCAGGCGTAAATGTCAACAGAATGTTCCACTTTCCACAGACGGTTTTCCACTCCACCGTTTACTGTTGAAACCTGTCGAAAACTTGCTGACAATTCGTCCACCTGTCTTCCACAGAAAAAATCGACGGAAAATCCTGCCGCATAGCCGTCTTTCGCGTTTTTTCACCGTTTCCACACCTACTACTACGACTACGAAAATAGAAAGATATATTTTCTTTATTTTCTTCGCACATCGCACTTTGCGGGTTCTGTCATAGTCTATGCAATCAACTCCCGCCGTATTCCTGCATCTTAAAACTTTTTCATATTCGGAAGGACAGTGACATCATGAAATTCATCTGTGACAAACAAATGCTGATCGAATCGGTCGCCAGCGTACAGCGCGCCGTTTCCACCAAAAGCACGTTGCCGGCATTGGAAGGCATCCTGGTACGCGCCAGCGGTTCGTCGCTGTTTCTGGCCGGCTATGATCTCGAAATCGGCATCACCACCACCATCGAAGCGCAGGTACAGGAGGGCGGCAGCATTGTGCTGAGCGCCCGCCAATTCGGCGACATCGTGCGGCGGCTGCCGGACGACATCGTGACCATTTCCGCCGATGAAAAACTGAGCGTGATGATCAGCAGCGGCTCGGCAGACTTCACCATTATGGGCATTTCCGCAACGGATTATCCCGAGCTGCCGTCAGTAGACGACGGCGTGGGACTGTCCGTCCCGCAAAATACCATCAAGAGCATGATCCGTCAGACGCTGTTTGCCGTCGCGCCGCCGGATTCCGGCCGGCAGGTGCACACCGGCACCCTTTTTGAGGTATCACCGGATATGCTGCGTCTGGTATCGGTGGACGGTTCCCGTCTGGCGATGCGCAGCGAACCGATCAAATCAAACGAAAGCATGAAATTCGTCGTACCCGGCAAGACGCTGAGCGAAGTGCTCAAATTGCTGCAAGACGAGGATATGCCGCTGTTTATGGCGGTCGGTCGCCGTCATATCATCATGCAGATTGACGGATACGCGGTCATTTCCCGTCTGCTGGACGGAGAATTCCTCGCCTATCAAAAAGCCATCCCGCAGACGGCGGCAACGACTGTCAAAGTCAAGACCCGCGAATTGACCGACGCGGTGGAACGCGTATCGTTGGTCAATAACGACCGCGTAAAAGTGCCGCTGGTCTGTCGGTTCGATAGCAATAAGATTCTGTTGTCTTGCAGCACGGCCATCGGCAGCGCCAAAGACAGCGTAAACTGCACGATCGAAGGCGCGGGAGACGAGATCGGCTTTAACAGCCGGTTTTTGCTGGATGCGCTGAAAAACACTGAGACCGACGAGGTGACGCTGGAACTGAGCGGTTCGACGGCGGCAATGAAGATGCTGCCCGCCGAAGGCGACGCTTTCCTGTTCCTTGTGCTGCCGGTGCGCATGAAGAAGTGAGATGAGCATGAAACAAGACATTGCAATTGATACGCCGTTTATCCGCTTGGACGCATTTCTCAAGCTGTGCCGCGCGGTGGAAAGCGGTGGTCGTGCCAAAGTGCTGATCCAATCGGGCGGCGTACTGCTGAACGGCGCGGTTTGCCTGATGCGCGGCAAAAAGCTGGTGGCAGGCGACTGTGTGCAGTTGCGCGGCGAAGAAGATATCTATTGTGTGACACAGACGGATTGACACGGCGGGAAGGACGGTGGCGCAGGGATGCGGGTCATGTCGCTGAACCTCTCACATTACCGCAATTTGTGCGGCGATGCGTTTGTGCCGGATGCGGGCGTCAATATCCTGTACGGGAATAATGCGCAGGGAAAGACCAATCTTTTGGAAGCCATTTGGCTGTTTACCGGCAGCCGCAGTTTTCGCGGTGCAAAAGACGCGGAGTTGGTGCGGTTCGGCGAAACGCAGGCGGCACTGACACTGCGGTTTGAAGCACAGCAGCGGGAACAGACCGCCGAAATCACCATTCGTGACGCCCGCCGCCACGCGACGCTCAACGGCGTGAAAAAACCGGCGGCTTCCCGCTTGGCGGGCAGCTTTTGCGGTGTGATCTTTTCGCCGTCTCATCTTTCGCTGGTCAAGGACGGGCCGGAGGGTCGCCGCCGCTTTTTGGATGCGGCGTATTGCCAGTTGCGCCCCGGATATCTGCCCGTGCTTGCCGATTTTCAGCGGGCATTGTCCCAGCGAAACGCACTGCTGAAAGAGCAGCGGCGGATCGGCGGGCAGGAAACGCTGCTGGAGATCTGGGACGACCGTTTGGCGGCAACAGGCGCGCGTGTAATTTTGGCGCGCACGGCGTATATTCGGCGGCTGGCACCGCTGGCAGCCGCCATATACAGCGGTCTTTCCGGCGGACACGAACAGCTTTCCGTGTTTTATCAGCCGACCGGCGGAATATCGCCGGATGCGCCGCTTTCAGAATTGGCGGCTCAACTGAAACAAGCGTTTCTTGCTGCTCGCGGGGCGGATTTTGCCGCCGGCTTCACCACCGTCGGTCCGCACCGCGACGATCTCGGTTTGCACATCAACGAACTGCCCGCCCGCACCTACGGGTCACAGGGACAGCAGCGGTCGGTGGTGTTGGCGCTCAAGCTGGCGGAAGCCTCCGTGCTGGAAAAGGTAACCGGTGAAAAGCCGGTGGCGCTGCTGGACGATGTGATGAGCGAACTGGACGAACAGCGGCAGGATTATATACTCAATCACATCCACGACTGGCAGGTGTTCATCACCTGCTGCGAACCGTCCGCCGTCATGCGGATGACGGGAGGGCAAACGTTTCATGTGAAACAGGGAATGTGGACAAACGAATCCGATGAAAGGCGGGAGAACAATGCGGGATCAGGCACAATATGAGAAAAAGCAACAGGAAATCAAGGCGGAATGCGCGAAGAAAAAGCGCGTGGTGAAGATCATCATGGCGGCGGTTACGGTTGCGGCTGCGGCGCTGTTTGTGGTCGGCTTGAAGCTGGATATGGAGCACATTGCCGTTTATGCCATTGCGGCGCTGATCATCATCACCTTTACGGCCAAAATGGGCGTGTCGCGGCTGGGCGCGATCATGGCGTATCAGAAGCATCAAATGGAGCTGCTGGAATCGGAAGAGCCGTTCGGACAGTTTCAGTTGAAGGGACAGTGATCGGCTGTGTATCTGCATCTCGGTCAAGATGTGGTGGTGCGCACCGCCGATATCGTGGGTATTTTTGATATGGAGACAACCACCGTCTCGCGCGCGTCCCGCCAGTTTTTGGCGGATGCGGAAAAGGGCGGGCGCGTGGTGAATGTCACCTACGAGCTGCCGAAATCGTATGTCGTCTGTACCGACGCGGACGGCGGCGAAACGGTATATATTTCGCAAATATCCTCCGCCACTCTGCTCAAACGAGCGGATTTTGTATGACGGAGAACGAGGGAAAGGAAGAAATCACAAGATGGATATGGAACAGGAATCGCGTGTGACAACGGCGGCGGACAGCACATACGACGAAAGTCAGATTCAGGTGCTCGAAGGACTGGAAGCGGTGCGCAAGCGTCCCGGTATGTATATCGGCTCGACCGGTCCGAAAGGACTGCATCATCTGGTCTATGAGATCGTGGACAACTCTATTGACGAAGCGTTGGCGGGCTTCTGCACCCATATCGAGGTGGATATTCTTCCCGGCGATGTCATTCAGGTGCGGGACAACGGTCGCGGCATTCCGGTGGGTCTGAATGAAAAATTGGGACTGCCTTCCGTTACCGTCGTGCTGACGGTGCTGCACGCGGGCGGTAAGTTCGGCGGCAGCGGCTATAAGGTGTCGGGCGGTCTGCACGGCGTGGGTTCGTCGGTCGTCAATGCGCTGTCCGAATGGCTGGAGGTGGAGATTTCCCGCGAAGGCAAGGTGTACGCCCAACGTTTTGAACGCGGTAACGCGGTCAGCGATTTGACCGTGATCGGCACATCGGAGACGACCGGCACGCTGATTCGTTTTAAAGCCGATCCGGAGGTATTCACCGAAACCACCGAATACGACTTTGAAACGCTGCAAAAACGGCTGCGTGAGCAGGCGTTCCTCAATGCCGGTCTGCGCATTACCTTTACCGACCGCCGCGACGAAGAGGCGGTCAAGACTGAGACGTATTGCTATGAGGGCGGTATTTCTTCCTTTGTCGAGTATATGAACAAAACGCGCGGCTATCAGGTGCTGCACGATCAGGTGATCCACATCACCAAAACCGACGGCGACTCGGTGGCGGAGGTCGCGTTGCAATACAACGACAGCTATAACGAGGTCATCGTCTCGTTTGCCAACAACATGCATACCGTGGACGGCGGTACGCATGAAACGTCCTTCAAAAACGGCATTACCCGCATTTTCAATGACTACGCGCGTACGCACGGTCTGCTCAAGGACAGCGACAACAGCTTGAAGGGCGACGATGTGCGCGAGGGTCTGACAGCGGTGATCAGTGTGAAGCTGAAGGATGCGCAATTTGAGTCGCAGACAAAGGCAAAGCTGGGCAATACCGCCATCGGCACGCTGGTGACGTCGCTGCTCAACGAAAAGCTGGCGCCGTATTTGGAGGAAAACCCCGCCGTCGCCAAGGGAATTTTGGAAAAATCCATCAACGCGCAGCGGGTGAGGGAAGCAGCACAGCGGGCGCGGGAATTGGCGCGCAAAAAGAGCGGTCTTTCGTCCACCCGCATGCCGGAAAAACTGGCAGATTGCATCTGGAGCGATATGGAACGTACCGAGCTGTACATCGTCGAGGGCGACTCGGCAGGCGGTTCCGCCATCAGCGGACGCGACCGCAACTTTCAGGCGATCCTACCGCTGTGGGGCAAGATGCTCAACGTGGAAAAAGCACGGCTGGATAAGGTATACGGCAACGAAAAGCTGGTGCCGGTCATGATTGCACTGGGCTGCGGCATCGGCGACGATTTTGATCTGTCCAAGCTGCGGTACAACAAAGTCATTATCATGGCGGATGCCGATGTGGACGGCGCGCATATCTGTACGCTGCTGCTCACGTTCTTTTTCCGCTACATGCGCCCGCTGGTGGAGGAGGGGCACGTATATATCGCCCAGCCGCCGCTGTTTAAGGTTTCCAAAGGCAAGCAGCTGCGATACGCGTTCTCCGACGCGGAACGTGATCAGTATATCCAAGAGCTGGGCGGCAATGCCGATGTGCAGCGATACAAGGGTCTCGGTGAAATGGACCCCGATCAATTGTGGGAGACGACGATGGATCCTGCCTTCCGCACGATGCTGCGTGTCGAGCTGGATGACGCCGCCGCCGCGGACGAAGCGTTCACCATCCTGATGGGCGACAAGGTCGAGCCGCGCCGTGAATTTATCGAGAAAAACGCACAATATGTCCAGAATCTGGACTTCTAAGAGGGTTACATGCAAAACGAGAAAACAGTCGATGGGTGGGAGGAGCTGTCCTACACCCTGACACAAGACGAATGGCGCACAGCATTGTCGCATATCCAGCGCAAAGCCACGCGCGGACGCATGATCGTGCAGTCGATCCTGCTGTTGGCACTGGCGGCGTATTGTCTCATCCCCATTCTGGCGGGAAAAGAAGGCTCGTGGCCGGTTGCGGCCGTGGCACTGGTGCTGCTGGCGGTGCAATGGATCGCGCCGGAGATGATTTTCCGCCGACAGGCGGCAGAGCGGGCGGCGGAAGCGCCCGTGCTGCGGCTGTGGCTGTCGGATACGGCGGGCGCGGGGGGCACAGGGG
>CAJKXG010000026.1 GCA_905203795.1 uncultured Oscillospiraceae bacterium
GGGACGGTTATTAAGCTGTTTCCCGATGATCCGTGGCGGTATCCGTATGACACGGATCAGATGATCGCCGATTGCAAGGCGTACATCGAGAGCAAAGGACTGATTTGGGACAATGCGCTGAATGTGGACAAGGGCACTTGGGCGGGAAGCGTGTATACGGGCGGTTTTACCAGTAAGCCGGAAAAATTCAATTTGAAGAAGGGACCATACGAAGAAGGGGTATTTGATAAAATCGACTTTGAAGCGTGGTCGTGGGAAACTGACAAATACTTCAAATGTGTGTTCATCCCCAGCGACACCAGCAAAGGCGATTACGATATCTATGTGGTGCACGGAAGCACATCCTCTGAATGGGTGACAGAAGAAATGCTAAATCCCAATTATATCGATCTAGCTAAGAAAGCCATCAACTGACAACCGAATACACACCAGCCGTTTGTAGAATGCTGATTCTGCGGACGGCTTTTTTCATACAACCCAACGACTATGCGGAAACGCATGGTCGTTTTTTCATATACAGACCCAGAGAAAAAACAGAAAGGAAAAAAGCCAACATGCAAAAAACAAACAAGCTCAAGCGTTTGAGCGCCGTGATGCTGGCGGTGGTTATGGTGATCGCCTGTTTTGCACCGGCTGCTTCCGCCCTCAATGTGGGCGAAAAGGTCACGTATTCGCATCGTCTGGCATACCACGGCGGTATGCAAAGCGGCGAAAGCGGCAACAAAGCGCCCGGCAGCCGCAGCACGCATTACAACAATCGCTTGTACTGGTATGAAGGCTGGAACATCGACGTTATCACCCTCAGCGGCAACAGCGGTTTGAAGGCGCAGTACGGTGGGCAATCGTATGCCTATTGTGTGCAACACAAGGTGTCATACGGCGAAGCCAATCGGTATGTCGAAGGAAACGAAGACAGCATTGAGAAAACCGATTGGTGGCTTATGTTGGGGACTACAAAACAGACGCTTCTTCAACGCGCTCTCCCCCACATGTTTCCCGCGATGACCCCTTCCGAGTTGGGCGTGTCGGCGGTGGATGATGCCTATGCCGCCAGTCAGGTGATCGTGTGGGAGATCATCGCCGGATACCGCGACGCCAATGGACGGCTGACCAACGCCACCTTGCGCGACCAGTACATGAAGTACGCCTATACGGGATACGGTCACACCAAAGGCGACAATACGCCCGCGATGACGGCGTACAAAAACATCGAAAACGGTCTGATCTCTCATAGTGTTGTTCCGAGTTGGAACGGACAAACCGTAACGCTGGACTGGAATGAAACCAACCAACGGTATGAGAAAACGATCACCGATGCGAATGGTGTGTTGGGACAGTTCACGATCCCCTCCACCGTAAACGGTATTACGCTGACGCGCAGCGGGAACAATCTTACTCTGTCAAGTAAAACTGCTGTTACCGGATCGCTATCCACGCGTTTGTGGAAAGCCTTAAAAACGTCGGAAAATACCGGCAACATCGCCCTGTTCGGCGGCACAGCGGGTAAGACAGCCCAAAAGATGATCTACGGCACGCTGGACGACCCTGTATATTTTGATTTTAGTGTCACCACCGGCAACGGCACGCTGCGTATCAAGAAGACAACCGCTGCGGGCGCAGGTTCGGTCAGCGGCTGGACATTCGTGGTACGTGACATCAACGGCGTGGAAGTTCTGCGGGGCGTTACCAATTCGTCCGGATATGTATCCGTAAACAGCAGCACCTATCTGACACTTCCTTCGGGCACATACACCGTCGAAGAAGAACTGACCACAACACAGGCGCAGACGATCATCCAACAAACGCCGAAAACCGTCACGCTGAAAACCGGCGAAACGTCAACCGTCACCTTTACGAACCGCGTGAAAACGACCGACATGCGGCTCTTTAAGTATGACGGCGGCATAGGGCAAGTGGAGGGTATTCCCTTCCGCCTGTACCGGCGCGTTGCCGGCAATGCGTATCAGTCGTTTGTGTATGTTGCAAAGACCGACGCGAACGGCGAGATTTTGTTCAACAGCACAACGGTCACGCAATATTACAAGGATATGCTGACCAAGTACAGCAACGATGCCACCAAAGCCGCCGATGCGATCTTTCTGGAAGCATATGCGCGGCTCAAATCTGACGGTACACCGAACATCTCCACGGTCACGCAAGCGATCCGCGATGGTTGGACACAGTGGGGTGTCGCTAAAGCGGCGGTGGACATCGTAAAGGGGGGCGGCTCGCTGCAAGTCGTCAACGGCAATTACAATGTGGCGGAGCTGCTATGGGCGCTGCCGGAGGAAACCGATGGTGTGAAGCGCAGCGACTGGACAGGATGGATCGAAAGCTGGCATGAACCGACGCAGACCATATCCGTCAACACCACATCGCTGGACAACAACATCCAAGTTGCAAATGAAGCACAGCGAATTTGGTTTGCGATCCTCAAACGCGCCGAAGAAACGTCCGGCACGGCGATCAGCAGTGCCGCCATCGTCAACGATATTACGTTCCATATCGAACAGATTGACGATAACGGCGATACGATCATCGACTATGGGTATTTCGATACCAAGCGGGACAGTCTTGAAATCAACGGCACGACCGTACTTGCCGAGCAGGACGGCGTGATCGCCGGTGTGCTGTCTGCCGGACGATATCGTGTGACCGAGATCGTGCCGGACGGATACACGGTCAAGGACGGCGCGGTCAAAATCCTGAATCTGCACTACGATCCTGACAACCCCAACAGTGTGTACGATTCGACCACCAACGTGACCTATTTGACGTTTAGCAACATCCCGACACCCGTGCCGGTGCGCGTAATCAAAACGTTGGACGAGCAGGACGCGGTGCTGGGCGATTCGCTGGCAAACTGGTCGTTTACCGTATCCGGCACGACATTTTGGGGAAAGACGGTGTACATGACCGGACTGACAACAGACGCAAACGGGTATCTGGATGTGTCGCTGTATCCCGGCAACTACACCGTGTCAGAGGTATTGACGACGGCGCAGCAGTCTATATACATACAGCCGTCGTCGCAGAGCATCACCCTTGATATCGGGCAAAGCGAGAGGCAGACGCTTACATTCCAAAACTCCCGCTACAAACAGCCGGTGCAAATCGTCAAAACCAGCGACACCGGCGAAGTGGAGGGATTTTGTTTCAGCATCATCGGCAGGACGACAGAAGGGGCACTGGTTCAACTGGAAAATCTGATAACCGACGCAGACGGGCTGATTTACGCGCAGCTTTGGCCCGGGTCGTACACCGTGACCGAAACGCTGACAACGGAACAGGCGAAGCTGTATCGTCAGCCCGCGCCGCAATCGCTTTCGATCACGACAGGCGACGCACAAAACGGCACGTTAAAGGAAGTGAAGTTCCGCAATGAATCGATTGAAGTGGACTTATACGTCCAGAAACGTGCGCCGAACGGCAATACGGCGGGATTTGGTTTCCGCGTCACCGGCACGGATGTGCTGGGACGTGCGGTGAATCTCACCGGCGTGACGGATGAAAGCGGTGTGACGAGCGCCATCAAGCTGATCCCCGGTACGTACACGATCACGGAAGAACTGACGGCAGCACAGGCGGCGATCTATGCACAGCCCGCACCGAAGACGCTGACAGTGACCGCCAGCACATCGTCGCCGATGATCCTTACGTTTGAAAATACCGTGAAAACCGGCAGCTTGAAGATCATCAAAACATTTGAAGGACGCACAACGCCCATCGCCAATGTGCCGTTTACGGTCAGCGGTACGATCGCGGACGGGCGCACCTATCGGCAGACCTACTACACGGATGCAAAGGGAGAAATCCTGATTTCCGATATGCCGATCGGTGAGTATGTGGTCGAAGAACTGGCATCCTCGCTGACGGAGGAATATATCCTGTCCGAAGCCCAAACCGTTACCGTGGCGGCGGATAAGCTCACCGAGCTGACGATCAACAACCTATTGAAACAAGGATCGTTGACCGTACAAAAGCTGGACGGCAGCGGCACACCGGCAGCGGGTGCGGAATATCTGCTGGAGAAATCCACAGATGGCGGCAGTACGTGGACAGCGGTCACAGCGGCGGACTGCACCAGCATCGGTCTGACGAACGGACGGCTCGTGACGGGCGCGAACGGCATCGTCAAATTTGCCGGGCTGAAAGCGAGCGCCGATTTGCAGTATCGGCTCACCGAAACGAAAGCGCCGGAGGGCTGCACACTGCTGACGAAGCCGGTGTTTGAGGGATCACTGCCGGTGACGGCAGCCGGCAAAACCCTGTATCATGTGAGTTTCGCCGTGACAAATCATGCGGTATTTGATATGCCGATGACAGGCGGCAGCGGCATGCTGCCGGTGACACTGGCAACCGTGCTTGCCGGATTGACGCTGACGGCTGGCGGCATGTGGATATCGCGGAAACGGAGGGCGTAAACGTATGCGGAAAATTCCATGCGATCGCCCCCGCGACCGTCCCGAGGGCAAGCGGCTGCTTCGGGTGCACCGTATGTTGAGAGTACCATGCGGCGCACCCGGGGTGGTACGCGTACCACCCTTCGGCGGGCAAACGCCCCGAAATCAAATTAAAATCGAATGAAAAAGGAGAAGTTGAGAATGAAAAACCCGTTGAAAAAGATTCTTGCCACTGTAGCGGCGGGTATCGCCACGCTGACCATGGGTCTGAG
Organism: uncultured Oscillospiraceae bacterium; assembly: GCA_905203795.1. Classification (GTDB taxonomy): domain Bacteria; phylum Bacillota; class Clostridia; order Oscillospirales; family Acutalibacteraceae; genus CAJKXG01. The sequence continues at coordinate 4,676 of CAJKXG010000026.1, forward strand.
CGCGGCGGCTGCACCGGTTGCGGAGGCAACCATCGACACGACCAAGACCGGCTCTCTGACGCTGTATAAGTACGACATCACCGCCGCCGAGCGAGACAACGTGTGGCATGAAAGTGACTACACGTCCACCGGCGTATACGACCAGACCGTGAATGACACGCTGGGCAGCTCGTCCCAGCCCAAGACGTTGCCGAACGGCGATACGTCATACGGATACGCGGTCAAAGGTGTAGAGTTCACCTATCTGAAGGTGGCGGATATCACCACCTTCAGCAAGACCGTGACCGTGGACGGCAACCCGGTCAACAAGATCGCCGTGCTGTACGGATTTGCTGCAAACGGCACGGGTGAAACCATGCTGGACGCTATTGGATTGTCGTTTGCGGATCGGTACACGGAAGCAGACGCGACCGTTGGCGGCACGCTGATGTACTACTTTGACAGCGATACGCTGATCGACGCGCTGCGGACGGCGCTGGCGGCGAATGCCACCACCGTCAAAAACGCGCTGGAAGCGTATGTGTCCGCAAACGGCGGTACGACGATGACGGAAACCGACAGCTACGGCAAAACGGCAGCTAACAGCCTGCCGCTGGGCTTGTATCTCGTCGTCGAAACGAAAGTGCCGGAGTACATCACCACGCCCACCACGCCGTTCTTTGTCTCGCTGCCGATGACCTCTGTCAACGGCACGAATGCGACTGACGGCGGCGAACGTTGGATGTATGATGTGACGGTTTACCCGAAAAACGCGTCGGGTATGCCCACGCTGGAAAAAACCGTGCGTGAGACTAAGAACGACACCGGCAAAAACAACGGCACAACCGACGATATCACCGATGGTTATGCACACAACGCAACCGCCTCTGACGGCGATGTTGTGGATTATCAGGTCATCAGCACGCTGCCCGCGATTACGTCCACCGCGTCCTATCTGACCACCTACACCTACGTGGATACCCTGTCCAAGGGCATTACGTACAACCAAAACGATATCATCATCGAATTTTTCACGGACGCGGCTTGCACTGACAAGGTTGCCACGTGGAAACAGACCGATGCACAGCAGAAGTTTACGGTCGCGTATGGCAACAGTGCGCTGTCCGGCGCATATGCGGGCGGCAGCACTATGACCATCACGATGACCGATGCGGGACTTGCCGAAATCAACGCCGATCCCGCCGTATATACCGGCGCGGGCGATGTCGAGAGCGGCTACAGCCAGTGCACCATGCGCATCACGTATGCCGCGACCGTCAACAGCGATGCGTCCGTGGTATACGGTGACAATGGCAACCCCAACACGGTGACGCTGACATGGAAACGTACCAGCACGAACTACTTTGACACGCTGACGGATGACTGCCACGTATACACCTATGGCATTGATCTGACAAAGAAGTTCAGCGGCGGCGCTGGTGATTTCTCGAAAGTGAATTTTGCGATTCACAACGACACCGACAACTACTACGTGACGGCGACGCTGATCGACGGTGTGTATTATGTGACGGGTCATGAAGCTGAGGAAGCCGACAAGACCGTGTTTGTGCCGACAGCGGACGGCAAGATCATCGTCAAAGGTCTGGAAGACGACACTTATACCGCGACCGAGCTGCAAACCGATAACGGCTATGTGCTGCTGAAAGATGGCATTCAGTTCACTATCAGCAGCGCCGAATCGAGCGATATTTGCGATGTGTGTCACAAGGCGATGCTGACCGCATCCGCGACCATCAACGGTGACGATGTGGACATGGATGCCGACAACGGCAGCGTCCATGCACTCGTACCGCTGACCGTGATTAACAATCGCGGATTTGACTTGCCGAGTACCGGTGAAGTCGGTACGTGGATGCTCTCCATCGTCGGCGTGATCGGCGGCACGGTGGCAATCGCGCTGCTGATTATGGCGAGCAAAAAACGCAAAACCGAAGAAAACTAACTAACTGACCGAAAGCGCGGCGGCGGTAACGGATACCGTCGCCGCCTTTCTATTTTGAGTGAAAGGAGAAAACCGCGATGCGGAAAGGCTTGTTGATCGCGTTTGCCGTCTTGATCTTGCTGTGTTCAGTCGGCGCTATCCTGTACCCGCCGGTCAGCGACTGGTACATGCAGCAGCGGCAGACACAGATCGTGACCGAAACCGTGCAGAAACTGCAAACGGCAGATACATCGGTGCTGACCGCAGCGCGTGCGGCGGCGGATGCGTACAACCGCACACTGATGGGCGGCACAGTCACGATGGACGGCGCAGCATTGATGCCGGACACGGATTACGATGAACTGCTTAACGTGAACGGTGACGGCATCATGGGATGTGTGGAAATCCCGAAGCTGAACGTGTATTTACCGATTTACCACGGTACAACCGGCTCGGCGCTTGGCAAAGGCATCGGGCATCTGCATGGTACGAGTTTGCCGGTCGGCGGCGAAAGCACGCACGCGGTGATCTCCGGACATAGCGGTATGATGGGACAACGGATGCTGACTGATCTGGAACAACTCACGGTAGGCGACGTGTTTTATCTGTACGTATTGGGCGAAAAGCTGGCGTATGAAGTGGATCAGGTCAAGACCGTGTTGCCGGAGGATACATCCGGCTTACAGATCATTCCCGGTGAGGATCACGTGACGCTGGTCACCTGTACGCCGTATGGTGTCAACACACACCGGCTACTGGTACGCGGCGTGCGCATTTCCGTTGATACGGCGGAGCAGATCGTCGTCGAGCATTCCGAAAAAACCATTACATCCACGTGGAATAAGCAGTATGTGTACGGCATCCTGATGGGGCTTGCGATTGTCGCCGTGATCCTGCTGCTTTTCTTGCTGTATCGATTGATTTGGCGATGTCTGCATCGCCACGCCAAACATGAAAGGGGTGGTGATGTAAATGGATGATCTGTTTTTGTGGGGACTGGTTGTCGGCGGCAGTATTGTGGCGTGTATCGGGCTTGTACAGGAAATTCGACACCTACGCCGTCAGAAACATCAACCCAAACGAAAGAGGTGAAAACGCATGTCAAAACGAGAACGATATCGATTCAGCGATGAGGATTTGGCAAAAGCCCGCGCTGCACCGCTGCTCGATTACGTGCAAGGACGCGGTTATAAGCTCAACCGCGCCGGTCACGACAAATATTCCCTCGAAGAACACGACAGTCTGATTATCGACGCGGAAAAGAACAAGTGGTATTGGAATTCGCACAGTTCGGAATGCCGTAACACACTGGATTTCCTGACGGATTTTGAACATATCGAATTTAAGGAAGCGGTGTACACGCTGCTGAAAGGCACACCTATCGAACCGACAGCGCGACCGCAGCCCAAGCCCAAATCCAAAGCGTCGATCGAGGCGCGAACGCTGCCCGCACGATACATAGACGATCACCGCGTGTTTGCTTATCTGACTAAGCAGCGCCGGTTATCGTACACCGTGGTGCGGGAGATGATTGCGCGCGGTGATCTCTACGAATCCGCACAGTATCACAATGCCGTGTTTGTGCGCTGGCAGAATGATTGTCCAAACACAAGACCGCTGTATTACTTCGAGCGTGGAACAACCACCTACGGAAACCCGTACCGGCACGAACCGCCGTGGTCGGAAAAAGACTATGGGCTGCGCGTGCTGGGCGAAGATCGAGAGCGGTTATATGTATTTGAAGCGATCATCGACGCGATGAGCTGGCTGACACTGCGGATGCGGCTGGAGCACAGCCAGCACCGCGATACGGTACTGGCGCTGGGCGGTGTGGCGCTGAACGTGCTGGAACGTCAGCTCGCCGAGCAGACATCTTGCCGCCACCTGATCGTCTGCACAGACGCAGATGAAGGCGGCAATCGCGCATGGGAAGCGATTACGGCGCGATATGGCGATCAGTATCGGTTGACACGTTGTGCCCCGCCTCCCCCATTTAAAGATTGGAACGAAGCCTTGTGCGGGCTGGAACGGCAGGAGATCGCTCCGGCACGTGTACGCGAAAGTATGAACATCGTAAAAACCGAATCGTAAAAACCGAAAGGAGAAAAATTCAGATGAAAAATCGAAAAATCTGTGACCGCAACCGCCGCATGATGGTGATGCTGTTGGCGGTGCTGTTGGCTATGGTGCTGCCCATGAGCGTCAGCGCGGATGTGGTCAGCGGCTTGAAAGAAGCCAAAAGCACCCTTACCAACGATTTCACCACCATTCTGACGGATGTGGTGGTGCCGATTGCGGCCATCGTGATCGGTCTGTTCTGTCTCGTGTGCCTTGTGATGCTGGCCGTGACCCATAATCGCGGTGGCAATATGCAGGGTTGGGGTGTGGCTCTCGGTATTGCCTTGGCAGCGGAGATCCTCGTGGTATCCTTCCCCACATGGGGTCCGATGCTGTGGGGCACGGCTGCCACATGATGCTTACGGCAAAACAGGCCGCGTTGCGAAAACGGCATAACATCATCCTTGCCGTGATCGTCCTATGCTGCCTGTTGGCTTCATGGTACTGCGCATCGGCGGAGAGTAGTACCACACCGACTTCACCGGCGGCCACACCCGGCGGATCGGTGGCAACTGCGCCGACCGGATCTCCGGGAACTACCACCCCCACAGATCCCACCGGCACACAGCCGACTACCACGCCGACCACGCCTCCCGATGAAACAACGGGGACATTGGCTCCGGGGGATGTGTCCGGGGACGGTGGCGGTTTCTTCGATGATCTGTTCAGTTTAGACTTGTTCGGCTGGCTGGAGGACATCTTCAACGGCGTGACAGACATCGCCGATATCGCAGACAACATCTTGAAATTGCTCAACCCGGTAACGTGGGTTGAACTCATTGTCGGCGCCCTGTTCAACTTGATCGTGCAAGGGGTATTACGCGTAGCGGAAAATATGTATAACGCGGTGACAACGGCGGCTACAGCCAGTTTCTTTTCTCACGAGTTCGTGAAAGAAACGCTGAGTTTCTTCCGCTGGGTGGCAGGGTTGATCTTGGCAGCCGGACTGCTGTTATCCCTTGCAAAACAAGCCGAACGCCGGATGCACGGCGACGGCGGCGGGTTTCAAGATCTGATCTTGTCCACGCTTATGGGTTACGGGATGCTGCTGTTCTGCGAACCGGTGGTATTGTTCCTCAACGACCGCACATTGAAACTTGCGGCGAACCTCTCCAACCTCAGTTACAAGGCCAGTTGGTCATTGCTGTGGGAGAATTCCGGCTCAGCCTTTGGCGCGGATCTGCTATCTGTTATAGTCTGTATCGGCATACTCGTCGTATCCATTATGATGCTGTGGCGGGCGCTGAAACGCTTCGGGGTACTTTACATTCAGATCTTCATGGGCTACCTGTATATCTTCGATGTGATCCGGGGCAATCGAAATGCCATAGGCGAATGGGGACGCGATGTGTTGGGCGGATGCCTGACCTATGTATTCCAAGTCATGTTGTATCGCGTCGGCATGAGTGTGATCGCCATGACCATCGGCGGCGGTGTTACGGCGCTACTGTCCGCACACGGTTTGGTGGGACTGGCGTTTTTGGTCACGGCGGGAGCCTCCGGAACGATACTGAAACGATGGGGTTACACCAACCAAGTTTCGGGCAAAGGCACACAAATGGCATCTATGGCCATGTCTGCCGCACGTCTGCTGATCGTGTAAGGAGGGAAGGTATATGGAAGACAAGCAACGGTATCTGATCCCACCCAGCATCAAAGACGATACCC
>CAJKXG010000027.1 GCA_905203795.1 uncultured Oscillospiraceae bacterium
GTAGCGGCTGCCAAAGAGCGGATGCCGGATGCACCCGCCGAGCCGCCGTATCCCGGCGTCAAAGAGATGCTGGTGGTCGAAAATGTGGATGACCGTTTATTTATGAAAGAACTATTGGAAGCGATGGGAGCAGAGCTGCCGATGCCAAAAAAGAAAACCGCTCGTTGAATCGGGCGGTTTTGTTGCATCTTCTCTCAAAATGCTTGCTGTTTTTGCAATAAACTGTGCACATTCTATTGCCTTATTGCTGTATTTGTGTTATACTGGCGTTGATCGTGAATTTCACACGGTTAAGATGGCAACATCGGAAGGAAGAAAGGGGAAAAGCATATCATGAAGGCAAAAAAATGGTTGTCGCTGTTTCTGGCGTTGACCTTGCTGCTCAGCGCGATCGGCACCGTCGGTTTCGTCACGTCGGCGGCAATCGACACGGAGCAGTTGGACAAGCTGACTGTGTACGGTCGCACCTTCACAAAGAACGATACGCTGTATCTGTATTGGACGAACAGCGGCTTTTCGTTTAACATGAACGGTACGGGTGCGAAGGTGACGGTCGAAACCAGCAATACCAACCCGACCTATTACGGGTATCTCAATGTTTACGTGGATGGCTCGTTTGAGCCGACCTCCACGATTTGTATTGAGAAAAACGGCACCTACACGCTGGCGGAAAATCTGCCCGCCGGCAACCATACCATCGAGGTGCGCAAGCGCAACGAGGCGAACTACGGCGGCTCGGCGACCATCGGTGTGCAGTCGCTGGAGGTCATCGGCGGCGAACTGCTGGCGGAAAAACCGGCAGCCAAAGCGTATCAGATCGAGTTTATCGGTGATTCCATCACCTCCGGCTTCGGCAACATGGTCACCAACGGCAGCGGCAATTATTCCACCGCGACCGAGGAAGGCACGATGACCTACGCGGTGCTGGCGGCCAAAGCACTGGGTGCGGAGGCGCAGGTGCTGTCCCGCAGCGGCATCCGTTTTGTGTACAGTGCAAACGGTCTGGATAAGGTGGACTCGTGGTATCAGCACTACGAAAACACCGCTACTCTGCCGAATGACAACCGCTGCACCGACAAGTGGGATTTTGCGGCGCATAAGAGCGACGTCGTGGTGATCAATCTCGGTACGAACGACAACGGCGCCAAGGTAAACGGCGCGACGATTTCGGACGCGGAAATAACCAAAGACGCGGTCGAAATGCTCAAATTGGTGCGCAAAAATAATCCGGACGCACTGATTATCTGGACCTACGGTCTGATGGGTAACGGTCGTCGGGCGGCGCTGGAGGCGGCTGTCCAACAGTTCGGCGACGCCAACACGTTCTATCTGCCGCTTGCCAATGTGCAGCAAAAGACCGAGGGACTGGGCATTGGCAGCCACCCCTCCATTCAGGCGGACATCAACCGCAGCATGGATCTGGCGAAGTTTATTGCCGAGAAAAAAGGCTGGACTGTGGATTACAGTGTGCCGCTGAAGGCGCAGTTGCAGCTCTCCGCTCCCTATGGCAGCGACGAGACGATGAAGGAGTACACCGAGCTGAGCGCCGTCAAATTCCGCAAAGCGCTGGAAGATGCCAAAACCGTGGCAAACGCTGCGGATGCGACGGCAGAACAGCAGCTTGCGGCGATCAGCAGCGTACAGGACACCTATAACGGTCTGGTGGCGCTGTCCGATATGAGCGCCGATTACACCATCATCGACACGTTCGATACGCAGGGAAACTGGGTCGGCGTGAAATCGGTATCGGTGGACTCGGAAAACCAAAAACGCGGCACCGGTTGCATCACGACCAGCGGCGATTCCTCGCTGGTCAATTTCCAGAATACCGCGCTCAGCATTACCCTTCCGGAGGACTGGGAGAACTGGTATGTGGAAGGCTGGCTGTATGTCAACGATCCGACGGCTCTGCCGAACGAAAGCGTTCTCGAGCTGTCGCAGGAAGTGGACAAAATCGAAATGGCATGGAACCTGAACTCGCTCGGCTTGAAGGCCGGCTGGAACAAGATCCAGCTTCGCATGGGTTCCGGCAACGCCTCTAAAAAGGAAGAATTCAAAGTTCTGGCGAATATCCGCCTGTACAACGTCAACGTTTCCAAGCAGCTTGTACTCAAGATGGATGATTTTGTACTGGCGAAAGGAAAAGCCGCCGCTGATATTAACGAGTGGAGCAAACAGGTCGCAGCCGCCGAAGAAGCGCTGAAATCGACCGAATATCCGGCGGATCAGCTTGCCAAGGTACAAGCGGCATTGACGGCGGCCGAAGAGGCTGTCACGCAGCGCGATGTGGATGTCACCACCGCGGATCTGAAGGCGGCGATCGAAGCGTTGACCAAAACGCCGATCGAAGAGCCGGATACCAAGCCGTGGGAGAAGCTGACGACCTACGGTCGTACCTATGTGAAGAACGACACCCTGTTCCTGTACTGGACCAACAGTGGTTTCTCGTTCTATACAGACGGTACAGGCGTTAAGGTAACGGTGAACACCAGCAACACCAATCCCATCTATCTCGGGTATCTCAATGTTTACGTGGACGGTTCGTTTGAGCCTGTCAACACCGTTTGCATCACCAAAAACGGCACGTATACGCTGGTAGAAGACCTGCCCGCCGGCAATCACACCATTGAAGTGCGCAAGCGCAACGAGGCGAACTACGGCGGTTCGGCGACCATCGGTGTGCAGTCGCTGGAGGTCATCGGCGGAAAAGTATTGGAGGAAAACCCCGCCGCGCCGATCCGTCAGATCGAATTTATCGGCGACTCCATCACCTCCGGCTTTGGCAATATGATTTCGGATGCGAGCGGTAACTTTACCACCGAGACCGAAGAAGGCACGATGACCTATGCTGTGCTGGCGGCGAAAGCGCTGGGCGCAGATGCGCAGGTGCTATCCCGCAGCGGTATCCGCTTTGTGTACAGCAATCCGGGTCTGGATAAAGTGGATTCGTGGTATCAGCACTACGAAAACACCGCCACCCTGCCGAGCGACAACCGTTGCGACGACAAATGGGATTTCGCGGCGCATAAGAGCGACGTCGTGGTGATCAACCTCGGCACAAACGACAACGGCGCCAAGGTGGACGGGCAGACGATTTCGGATGCGGAGCTGACCAAGGACGCGGTCGAAATGCTCAAATTGGTGCGCAAAAACAATCCGGATGCGCTGATCATTTGGACATACGGCATCATGGGCAACGGTCGTCAGGCGGCGTTGGAAGAAGCCGTCAAGCAATTCGGCGACGCAAACGCCTATTATCTGCCGCTGGATAACATCAATCAAACGACCGAGGGCATGGCTACGCACGGTCATCCCACCATCCAGACCGACATCAACCGCAGTATGGATTTGGCAGAGTTTATTGCCGAGAAAAAAGGTTGGGCTGTGGATTACAGCGTGTCGCTGAAAGCGCAACTGCAAATTTCCGACGATTATGACAACGACGAAGCGCTGACGGGCTACACCGACTTGTCGGTTGCCGCGTTCCGCAAAGCGTTGGCGGACGGCAAAGCGCTGATCGCCGATGAAGAGGCGACCGATGACCAATTGATTGCGGCGATCGAAAAGATTCAAAAAACGTATAACAATCTGGTTTCTGTCGCGGATATGGACGCTACCTATACGGTCATTTCAGACTGCGATGAGAAAGGCAGTTGGGGCAGCGCCAAGACGCTTACCGTGGACACGGAAAATCAAAAACAGGGCGCGGGCTGCCTGATGGTAAGCAGCGATTCTGAGTTTGCGAATTTCCAGAATACGGCGCTGAACGTGACGTTGCCGGAAGACTGGCAAGACTGGTATCTCGAGTTCTGGCTGTATGTGGACGATCCGACGGCGATCCCGGGCGGTAGTTGCATTGAACTGTCGCAGACAGTGGATCAGATCGAGGTGCAGTGGGGCTTGGATTCGCTGGGGCTCCATGCCGGTTGGAACAAAATCCAGTTGCGTATGGGCAACGGCAGTCTGACTAAGCCGGAAGAGTTCCAGACGCTGAACAACATTCGCCTGTTTGTGGTCAACATGACCAAACCGATCGTTATGCGGTTGGACGATATCGTGCTGGCGAAGGGGAAAGCCGCCGCTGATATCGACGAGTGGAGCAAACAGGTTGCAGAAGCGGAACAGGTGCTGGAAGCGGCTGAGTATCCGGCGGATCAGCTTGCCAAGCTGCAGGCAGCGTTGACGGCGGCGGAAGACGCCAAAACGCAGCGTGATGTGGATGTGGCGGCGGAAACGCTGAAAACGATCATGGAGTCGCTGACGAAGGCGCCGGCGGTGACCTATGGCGACGTGAATAACGACGGCAATATCGACAGCTCCGATGCCCGTATCGTTCTGCAAGCGGCCGTGAATAAGGTCACGCTGACAGAAGAGCAGATTCTCGCCGCAGATGTGGATGGCAACGAAACCATCGACAGCTCCGACGCGCGGGCGATCCTGCAAAAAGCGGTCAATAAGATCGATCAGTTTGACGTGGAGAAAAACGCGGAAGCGTAATTTCCCGTCATTTTCAAGGGCTGCGGTCAGCGGCGAAAGTCGCTCGATCGCAGCCCTTTTATCGTGTTTGGCAGGAGAATTTTGGCATTTTCTCTTGACGAATCCTGTAAAATGCGGTATAGTATAAGCATCGCACGCCAAAGTGGTTTCTGCGGCGCGCCGATCACGAGGTTTTCGTTCTGAATACAAGGAATACTCCGCGTAAGAAGCCGAAAACGCATAATAGCCGCATATTTTTGGTAGGCTTCCTGCGTTTCGGCGCGGGAAGCTTTTTGTTTGGTCAGAGAAAGGAGCAGTGTACCATATGCAGACAAGAGTGGCGGTCATGAGCATCATTCTCGAGGATACAGCCCGTGCAGAGGAGATCAACACCGTTTTGCACATCTACGGGCAGTATATCATCGGTCGTATGGGGATTCCGTACCGCCAAAAAAATATCCACATCATCAGCGTTGCCGTCGATGCGCCGCCGGATGTGATCAGCGCGATGGCGGGTAAACTCGGACGGATCGACGGCGTCAATATCAAGACGGCGTATTCCCGGTTCACCAGCGACGGAGAAGCGGAGAATGCGTAACAGCATCGACGATTTGCGGCGTGAGCGCACATTGCCGCGTGAAACGATGCGGGAACTGCTGCTCTGTGACGACCCGGACATACTGGCGTATCTCTTTGAACAGGCGCGGTCGGTGCGTGAGCAGGTATACGGCAAAAAAGTGTTTATCCGCGGCTTGGTGGAGTTCACCAACTATTGCAAGAACGACTGTCTGTACTGCGGTATTCGCCGCAGCAACGGTCGTGCGCAACGGTATCGCTTGTCGGAGGAGCAAATTTTGCCATGTGCCGCGGCGGGATATGCGCTCGGGTTTCGGACGATCGTCCTGCAAGGCGGGGAAGACCCGTATTTCACCGATGAACGGCTGGTTTCGATCGTCCGCGCGCTCAAACAAGCACACCCCGACTGCGCTGTCACACTGTCTGTCGGCGAACGTTCACCGGACAGCTACCGCGCGCTGCGGGAAGCGGGGGCGGATCGGTACTTGCTGCGGCACGAAACCGCCAACGAAACGCATTACCGCGCGCTGCACCCGCCGGAGCTGTCCTATCAGGCGCGTATGGATTGTCTGCGCCACCTGAAATCGCTTGGTTTTCAAACAGGCTGCGGTTTCATGGTCGGTTCGCCCGGACAGACGGTGGAACATCTGTTGGAGGATCTGGCGTTTATCTCGTCATTTCAACCGCAGATGGTGGGCATCGGTCCCTTTATCCCGCACAAGGACACCCCGTTCGGCGACCGTCCGGCAGGTTCTGTTGCCATGACCGTCAAGCTGCTGGCGATCATCCGCCTGTTGCTGCCGCATGTGTTGCTGCCCGCAACAACGGCGCTGGCGACACTCGATCCGTACGGCTGTGAAAAGGGGATACTGGCCGGCGCCAATGTCGTGATGCCCAATCTCTCGCCGCAGGATGTGCGTAACAAGTATCTTCTCTATAACAATAAAGCGTCGTTTGGCAGCGAGGCGGCAGAGTCGCTTGACCTGCTGCAAATGCGCATGAACAAGATCGGCTATCAAGTAGTGACCGAACGCGGCGACTACCGCTCATAAGAAAGGAAGCAGAAGTATGTACAACAGTAAATCCATGAAGGCAGAGGAGTTTATCTGCCACGAGGAAATCGAAGACACCCTGGCGTTTGCGGACGCCAACAAAAACAACCTGCCGATGATCCGCGAGATTCTCGATAAAGCGCGCGAATGCAAGGGGTTGTCCCACCGCGAAGCCTCTGTCCTGCTCGCCTGCGAAGATCCGGAGGTGCTGGAGGAAATCTATGCGCTGGCGGCGGAAATCAAGAAAAAGTTTTACGGAAACCGCATCGTGATGTTTGCCCCGTTGTATCTGTCCAACTACTGCGTGAACGGCTGCGTTTACTGTCCGTATCATCATCAAAACGCGCACATTCCGCGCCGCAAGCTCACACAAGAGGAGATCGAGCGCGAGGTCATCGCCCTGCAGGACATGGGGCATAAGCGTCTGGCAATCGAAGCGGGCGAAGACCCCGTCAACAACCCGATCGAGTATATTCTCGACAGCATTAAGACCATCTATTCGATCAAACACAAAAACGGCGCGATTCGCCGCGTCAACGTCAATATCGCCGCGACCACGGTGGAAAATTACCGCAAACTGAAGGAAGCCGGCATTGGCACCTATATCCTGTTCCAAGAAACGTATCATAAGGAAAGCTACGAAAAGCTGCATCCCACAGGACCGAAACACAATTACGCCTATCACACCGAAGCCATGGACCGCGCGATGGAGGGCGGCATCGACGATGTGGGACTCGGCGTGCTGTACGGATTGGAGCTGTATCGCTATGAATTTGCCGGTCAACTGATGCACGCGGAGCATTTGGAAGCGGTGCACGGCGTCGGTCCGCACACGATCAGCGTGCCGCGTGTCAAGCATGCGGACGATATCGATCCCACCGCGTTTGACAACGGTATCAGCGACGAGATATTTGCCAAAATCTGCGCGCTGATCCGCATCAGTGTGCCGTACACCGGCATGATTATTTCCACCCGCGAAAGCCAGAAGGTACGCGAACGCGTGATTAATCTGGGTGTTTCGCAGATCAGCGGTGCGTCCCGCACATCGGTCGGCGGTTATGCGGAGGCGGAGCGTCCCACGGATACCGAACAATTCGATGTATCCGATCAGCGCACGCTGGACGAGGTGGTCTGCTGGCTGATGGAAAACGGGCACATCCCGTCGTTCTGCACCGCTTGTTACCGCGAAGGCCGCACGGGCGATCGCTTCATGAGCCTTTGCAAGAGCGGACAGATCCAAAATTGCTGTCATCCGAACGCCCTCATCACGCTCAAGGAATTCCTCGAGGACTATGCCAGCGAAAAAACCAAGCGCATCGGGGAAGAGATGATCGCCCGCGAACTTCAGAACATCCCGAAGGAAAAGGTGCGGACGTTGACAGCAGACTATATCGGCAAGATCAAAGACGGCGCACGGGACTTCCGCTTCTGATACAAGGGAGGATATCATATGGCTGATCTCAATCAAACACCTTCGGCGAATCGTGTGCATATTGCGTTTTTCGGTAAACGCAATGCGGGGAAATCCAGTGTCGTGAACGCCGTCACCGGACAGCAGATGTCGATTGTCTCAGAGGTCAAAGGGACGACGACCGACCCCGTTTCCAAGGCAATGGAGTTGCTGCCGCTCGGACCTGTTGTGATCATCGACACGCCCGGTATGGATGACTCCGGCGACGTCGGCGAACTGCGTGTACAGCGGGCACGGCAGGTGTTGAACAAAACGGATGTGGCGGTGCTGGTCGTGGACGCGGCGATGGGAGTGTCGGAAACCGACGAGGCACTTTGCGCGCTGTTCCGCAAAAAAGGGGTGCCGTGTATCACGGTGTTCAATAAATCGGATCTGCATGCTGTCGCGTGCAGCGGCGAAAACGAGATCGCTGTCAGCGCGCTGACAGGGGAGAACATCTTCGCGCTCAAGGAAAAAATTGCCGCGTTGGCAAAGGGTTCGGAAAATCAAAAGGTGATCCTCGGCGATCTGCTCGAAAAAGGGGATATGGTCGTGCTCGTCACGCCGATCGACTCTTCCGCACCGAAGGGGCGCATGATTCTGCCGCAGGTGCAGGCGATTCGCGATATTCTGGATGCCCAAGCGATGTGTACGATCACACAGCCGGATCAATTGGCGCAGGTGCTGGCGGGACTGCATACCCCGCCGAAGCTGGTCGTTACGGACAGTCAGGCGTTCGGCAGAGTCAAGGAGATCGTGCCGGAAAGCCTTCCGCTCACGTCCTTTTCCATCCTGTTTGCGCGGTACAAAGGCGTGCTGGAAACGGCGGTGCGCGGTGCGGCGGCGCTGGAACAGCTCCGTGACGGTGATCGTGTGCTGATTGCGGAGGGCTGCACCCATCACCGCCAGTGCGAAGATATCGGCACGGTCAAGCTGCCCGACTGGATTCGCCAACACACCGGCACAACACCGACATTTGATTTTACCTCCGGCGGCGGTTTTCCGGAGGATCTGTCGCCGTATGCGCTGATCGTACATTGCGGCGGCTGTATGCTGAACGAGCGGGAAATGCAGTACCGCCAATCGGCTGCCGAGGAAGCGGGCGTACCGTACACCAATTACGGCATCCTCATCGCTTATATGAACGGCATTCTGAAACGCAGTTTGGCGCCGTTCAGCGAGTATGCGGACATATTGAAATAATGGCGTGGATGGCAAGCAGTTCGTTTATAAAAGGATAGTGGCATAAGCGATGAACGTGAAAATACGAAAATGGAAAACAGAAGATGCCAAATCGCTCGCGTCGGCATTATCCAATCAACATGTGCTCAACAATTTGCGTGACGGACTGCCCTATCCCTATACGGAAAAAGACGCCGCTGACTATATCAGCGCCATGCTTGAATCGAACCCCAACGACACCTTTGCCTATGCGATTGATCTTGACGGGACGGCAGTTGGGAGCATCGGCGCTTTCAGGCAGGGGAACATTCACCGACGCACGGCAGAGATCGGTTATTATCTGGACGAACAATACTGGGGAAAAGGCGTCATGACAGAAGCGGTCCGTCTGCTGTGCAAGAAAATATGGGATGAAACGGACATACTGAGAATCTATGCCGAGCCTTTTGCATATAACATCGGTTCACGGCGCGTATTGGAAAAAGCCGGTTTTCGGTTGGAAGGGATTATGAAGAATAACGCCGTCAAAAACGGTCGGGTGCTGGATATGGCGTTGTATGCGCTGACAAAAGAGCCGTACACGTTTCGCCGATTGACAGAGGATGAGATCCCTGCCGCTCTTTCTCTTGCGTGGGAGGTGTTTTCCGAATACGAATCTCCCGTGTATTCCGAGGAAGGAACGGAGGAATTTTGTAAATGTCTGCACGATGAACACTATCTTGCGGGGATAGACTATTACGGTGCTTTTGACGGAGAAAAGCTCATCGGTGAAATCGGCATTCGCACCGAGAAAAGGCACATCTGCTTTTTCTTTGTAAAAGGCGATTACCACCGACAAGGCGTCGGAATAAACCTGTTCAGGCAACTGCTCGGCGATTATCCGAACGCGACCATCACGCTCCATTCTTCTCCCTATGGTCTGCCGTTTTATCAGGCACTTGGTTTCTTGCCGACAGGCGAAGAACAGACCGTCAACGGTATTCGTTTTACGCCGATGAAATACAGCCAATTGGAAAAGTGATTGACATGGCTAATGCAATAACGCTTCTGAGAATGCTCCTGTCATCCGTCCTCCTGTTGTTAACCCCGCTTTCCGCTCCGTTTTATGCACTGTACACCTTGTGCGGCTTGACGGACATCGCCGACGGATACATAGCGCGAAAAACACATACACAGTCCGCCTTCGGCGCCAAGCTGGACAGCATAGCGGACATTTGGTTTGTGGCCGTCTGCATGATCCGGTTTTTGCCGTCGATTCCACTGACACCATGGATTTGGGGAGTCATCGCCGCCATCCTGCTGATAAGGCTGACAAATCTGATATGCGGATATGGATTCCGAAAAAAGCTCTGCTTTTTGCATACAACGGCGAATAAAATCACAGGGCTGATGCTGTTCATTCTGCCGCTGACAGTTCGTT
>CAJKXG010000028.1 GCA_905203795.1 uncultured Oscillospiraceae bacterium
GATTCCGCCGACGCGCGGCAGATTTTGCAAAAGGCGGTTGGGACATTTTAGAAAGGGGCAATCTTAATGAAAACACTAACACGAATCGGCGCGATGATTCTCGTACTGGCGCTGTTGTGCGCTGTCCCTGTGGGGGCGGAAACGGAGACGGTGGTGTCGGCGGCGCTGCAAACGCGGATGTATGAGGCGGCGGCAGACGACAAGCTGCCGATTTCCATTTGGCTGCCGCAGGCCAACTGGGGTACAGGCGAGGGGATTTCCCAATATGTCGGAAAAATCGTCACAGAGAACCGCATATATGGGAATTTGGATAACGGTGCGATTTATGATTTTCTCAATCGGGAACGCGCCGCCGAGGAACTGACGCAGCATGCGGATGCGGTATGGTTCGCCGAAACATACGGACTCACATCCTATAGGCTGTTTTCGGATGTTTTCTTAGATGATCTCCATGTTCTGCTTGTCGAAATGACAGCGGAGGAAATCCAAGCTTTGGCGGCGAAACATCCGGACGCATATGTGACATGCAGAGATATGGGTATGTCGGTGGAACGCCATATGGCGCACAACGGCGACGCCAACGAGGATGAGGTCATGGATTCTTCCGATGTGCGCTTGGTGCTGCAATACGCCGTCGGCAAGGTGACGCACCCGCGCTTTATCAATGTACACGCAGCCGACATCAACGGCGACAACACCGTCGATTCCGCCGACGCGCGGCAGATTTTGCAAAAGGCGGTGGGAAAATAGCCATCGCGCGGGGGCTTGCCAGAATGCCGTTTGCGTGGTATACTATGCGCATCAAACGGGCAATTTCCCTGCCCGGCGGATAGGGGGACATCGGATGGCGGACAATCTGCACGCAGGACACCGCGAACGGACACGCGCGCGGTTTTTGGAAACGGGCGGTCGCGGATTTTCACCGCATCAACTGGTGGAACTGCTGTTGTTTTACGCCATCCCCCGCAAGGACACCAATGAGCTGGCGCATCTGCTGATCAACCGCTTCGGCAGTATCGACCATTTGCTGAATGCGTCGTATGCGGAGCTGGTGCAGGTGAAGGGCATGCCGCCCAACGCGGCGACGCTGCTCTGTCTGATCCGGCGGCTGAACGAGGAAGTGCAGCGTGAACGTATGACGCAGGACGATGTGCTCACCGATACGGACGCGTTTCGGCGATATGTGCAGCCGCTGTTTATCGGCGCTCAGACCGAGCAGACGGTGATGGTGTGTCTCAACAGCGCCGGCAGGGTGCTGGGGCATGAGGTGCTGTCGGTCGGCAGTGCGACTGCCGCCGATGTGAATATTCGGCAGGCGCTGCGCACGGCGATGCATTACGATGCGACGACGGTCGTGCTGGCACATAATCACTCGCACGGACGCGCTGTTCCCTCTCGGGAGGACGCCACCGCGACCATGGCGATCGCCAAAGCGCTGTCCTACGGCGATGTGCGGGTGGCGGATCACATCATTGTGGCGGGCGAAGAAACGACTTCCATGCGAGACGACCCGCTGTTTGCCCCGATTTTCCATCGCATTTATCGGCATGAAGGGTGATCCTTTGCCGACATACCTAACTGAACGAGCCGTTCGCGGACAGCCGCGGACGGCTTTTGCTGTTTTTGCCGCCGACAGCAGATGTCGAAATAGACAAATGATAGCGCAAAAAGCATCCACTTTCACCAAATTGGACAAAAAATGTTGCAAGACAGCCAATCTGTGTCCTTGACAGGCATTTTTCGTATGGGTATACTTTACTTATAGACATATCGGCAGGAATCATGTAAAAGGAGTGTGCTGTTTTGAAAAAGATGCGAATGCTGGCCTTGGCGATGGCGGCGATGCTGCTCTTCGGCTGTTTGGGAATTCCCTTCGGCAGTATAGCGGCGGCGGACGACGCCACCAGAACAGGGGCGATCGAGCTGACAGTGGGAACCGGCAAATTGCAGGTTCAACTGTATGCCGATGATATTGTACGGGTGCGCTATGCACCGAACGGCGTGTTCGCGGAAAAAACGCTGAACACCTACACGGTGGAGCGGGACTGGAAAGCCGTCCCCTACACCTACGACGAGACCGACACCTCGATCACGATGACCACCGCACGGATGAAGGTCGTCATCGACAAGGCGAAGGGCGCCGTCTCCTATTTCACGCCGGACGGCACGGCGGTCGCCGCGGAACGCGGTCGCACCGCGACGCCTGTCACGATCGACGGCAAGCAGTATTATGCCGCCGGTCAGGAGTTCGCGTCCCCCGAAAACGAGTATCTCTACGGTTTCGGCAACATCAACGACACGATGGGCATCAAGAACAAGACCATCGAGATCGTGCAGCGCAACACCGAAAAGCGCACGCCCATGTTCTATTCCTCGATGGGCTACGGAATTCTGTTTGACATGACCTCCAACGGTCGGCTGACCTGGTCGGGCGGCGGCAGTGCGTATAAATACACCGCCAACTATGCCGATTCGCTGGACTACTACTTCTTCTACGGTCCGGAAGCGGACGAGGTCATTTCCGGCTATCGCACCGTGACCGGCACGGCGACCATGCTGCCGAAAAATGCGTTCGGTTATGTGCAGTCGCGCAACCGCTACGGTTCGCAGACCGAACTGCTGAATATCGTCAACACGTTCCGCACCAAGCAGATTCCGCTGGACAACATCGTCATCGACTATTTCTGGTGGGACGGCGAGTTCAACAACATCCAGCAGTGGTCGGGACAGTGGCCGAATCCGGCGGCTATGATGAATACGCTGCATGAGCAGCATGTCAGTGCGGCGATCTCCATCTGGCCCTCGTTCAAGCTGGGTACGCCGACTTATCAGACGGCGCTGAACGGCGGCATCATCCTCAATCCGAACAACGCGTCGTCGCAGTTCGGCGCGAACTACGACCCCACCACGGCGGCCAACCGCGCGTTTTATTGGAATCTGATTAAGGAAAATGTGTGGGACAAGGGACTTGACTCCATCTGGCTGGACGCGGAAGAGCCGGAGACCAGTAACTGGGTATCCTCCGGCGAAAAGAGCGCATGGGGCGACTCGCGTCCCATCGGCACGATCTATCCGCTGCTGACCACGCAGGGCGTGTATGAGGGACAGCGCGCGCTGGCGGGCAACACCAAGCGCGTCAACACCCTGTCGCGCGGCGCGGTTGCGGGCATCCAGCGGTACGGTATCCAGAGCTGGTCGGGCGATATCGCCGCCGGCTGGGAGCAGTTCCGCAAAGAGATCACCGGCGTGGTCAACTTCTCGGCGGCGGGTCTGCCGTATTTTTCCACCGACACAGGCGGCTATTTCGGCTTGAATGTGGCGGATGACAACGATCGCGAGATGTTCTTCCGCTGGCTGCAATTCTCCACCTTCAACAGCATCATGCGCGTGCACGGCGCGGATTGCGTGAAAGAGCCGTGGCAATTCGGTTCGCAATACGAAAAATACATCATCGAATATATCAAACTGCGCGAACGCTTGGTGCCGTATATCTATGCGCTGGCGGGCGCGGTGACGCAGGACGACTATACCATTGTGCGTCCGATGGTGTTCGACTTCCGCGAGGACGAAAACGTCTATCAGCTCAAAGATCAGTACATGTTCGGTCCGTCGCTGATGGTGTGCCCCGTGTACACCTATGGCGCGCGTTCGCGGGAGGTGTATTTCCCCGCAGGCGTGTGGTACAACTTCTGGTCGGGCGAGCAGATCGTCAGTAAGGGCGAGACGATGACCGTCTCCGCACCGCTCAAGCAGATTCCGTTGTTTGTGCGCGGCGGCTCGATCATCCCGATGGGTCCTGAGAACCAGTACGTAGATGAGAGCAACGACCCGACCGAGATTCGCGTATACATGGGCGCGGACGGTTCGTTTGATCTGTACGAGGACGAGGGCACCAACTATAACTACGAAAACGGCAAATTCTCCAACATCCCGTTCGCATGGGATGAGAGCAGCAAAACGCTGACCATCGGCAAACGCACGGGCGAATATGACGGCATGCTGAAAAACCGCACCTTCAACATCGTGTTTGTGCAGCCGAAATATGGATACGGCGAAGCGCTCTCGGTGGATTATCAGGCGAGTGTCGCGTACGACGGCTCTGCCAAGACGGTGACGTTCGATCCGAATTGGGCGTTGCCCACCCCGCCGCTGGACACCGACACGCTGCCTGTGCCGATCACGCCGCCCACCCCGCAAAAAGCGGATAAGGCGATGGTGGGGTACTGGAGTTTCGATGAAGGCGAGGGTGCGCGTGTCAGCGACAGCTCCGGCAACTTCAACAGCGCTTCGCTGATCGCGGACACCGCCAATGTGTGGACGAACAACGGCAAAGTGGGCGGTGCGCTGCAATTCACCGGCGGCAATGCCGCCAACCCCGGCTCGTATGTCGAAGCGAAGAACAGCGATACGCTCAACATGACCACGGAAATTTCCTTTTCCGCGTGGGTGAACTTCACCGGCAGCGGACACGCCAATATTCTTAACAAGGGCGGCAACGGCAACAACAATCCGGGCTATTCGTTTATCATTCTGGACGGCAACAGGCTGCAACTGGAGATCCAGTCCGCCAAGAACGCCGGCGGGCAGACCAGTAAGACCACGGCGGTCGCTGTCGGCAGCTTCCCGAAAAACGCGTGGCATCATGTGGGATTTACGTGGAAGGCTCCCTCGACGGGCGGCGACGGCATTGTGCGCATTTACATCGACGGGAAGCAGGTGAGCGACGACGGCAACACTGCCAACTACTTTGCCGGTCCGATCGGCACGAACGCGTCGGGCGTGCGGATGGGTTGCAGCGATGTCACCGAGCCGAACTGGCCGAACTTCTTCACCGGCTATATGGATGAAGCGTCGCTGTATAATTATCAGTTAACGGCGGCGGAGATCGCGTCGCTTGCCAAACTGGAAAGCATCACGGTCGCCAATCCCACCGACATCGAGGTCACCCCGAAGGACGGCGGCATGACGGTCACATGGAAAGATCCTGCGCTCGACACGCTGGCTTCTGTGAAGGTGGTATACACGCCGGTGGACGGCGGCGAGACCAAGACCGTCGATGTGCCGAAGGGCACGCAGACCCTGACAGTGGACGGTCTGAAAAACGGCGCGTACTACTATGTGTCGCTGTTCAGCGTGCTGAACGACGGCAGGGTTTCGCAGGGTGCATATCTGGTGGGCTACGCCGATACGCACAAGAGCAGGATCGAGTGTGTGGTGACCCACGACACCAAGGTGTACGGCTATGTGACCAACCACTTCACGCAGGCGGTCACGGGTGATCTGGTGATCGGTGTGTTCGGCAGCAACGGCAAGCCTGTGAGTGCCGTGACCAAGGAAAACGTGACGGTGTCCGGTCAGGATATGCTGTCGTTTGAGCAGGAGATCGGCGCATTTGCCGAAAATCAGACGGTGCAGATCAGCTTTGCGACAAAAGGCGGCGAGGTGCTGGCTTCGCCGGTGACGATACAGCGTGAAAAGACCTACGATACCGATGTCGCGCCGGAGGATCTGCGCAAGGTGTTGCGGGCGGAAATCGAGAAAACGATTGACACCGCCATCTACACGCCGTCCTCGGTGCAGGCATATGAGCAGGTGAAAAAGGAAGCGCAGGCGTTGCTGAACGATCCGATGTGCACCGCCGATGAGATATTGGCCATGCTGAACAAGCTGCGCACCACCCTGCAATTGAATCCGGTCTATCAGCTGCGCGGCGAATTGCAGGCGGAGCTGGAAAAAGAGATCAATCTCGAGGAGTACACGCCGGATTCGGTCGCCGTCTATGCGTATGCGAAGATGGAGGCGAAGGCGCTGCTCGAGAAGGAGGATGCGACTGCCGAAGAATTGCAGGCGGCGCTGACCGCGCTGCGCACAGCGCTCATTCCTCAGCCTGAATACGACTATACGCTGGGCGACGTGGATGCGAACGGCGCGGTGGATTCCTCCGACGCGCGCATGGTGCTGCAGGCGGCGGTGAGCAAGGTCACACTGGACGAAACACAGCAATTGGCGGCGGATGTGGATGGCGATAACAAGGTCGATTCCTCTGACGCCCGCTGGATCTTGCAATATGCGGTAAAAAAAGTGACCGCATTTCCGGCAGGGGATTTGTTATAAGCAAACAGACAATACCGCACAATGCATTTGTGCGGTATTGTCTTAAAGGGAGGAAAAGGACCTATGATGAAGAAAATCGGGACAATGCTGTTGTCTGCCTCGGTGATGCTGGGGATGAGCGGCGGTCTGCTGCCTGCTGCACAGGCGGCGGACGATGCGCCGAAGCAACCGGAACTGAAAACGCGGTATACCGCCCCCGCGACGGACTGGGAGTCGCAGGCATTGCCGATCGGCAATGGATTTATCGGCGGCATGGTGTTCGGGGACGTGGACAACGATCACATTCAGGTCAACGAACATTCTTTGTGGTCCGGCGGACCCGGCTCGACCTCGCATTACAACTTCGGGATCAACACGGATTCGGCAGAGGCGAAGCAATCCCTGCAACAGCTTCGGCAAAAATTGCAGGATCTGTGCAGCGATTTTACGGCGAACCACGCGGCGCATAAAGAAGGGGAAACCGTTGTGGCGGAGGATTACGGATACGGCAGTGCGGCGGCGGAGATCGCGCAATTGCAAAAAGCGCTGTACGGCGATCGTTCGACATTCGGCAATTACCAAACGCTCGGCGACATTTATCTGACCGATCCGTCGCAGGATATTCCGCTGCTGCAAAGCGCCACATCCACGGCAGAACCGGTCACGGCGGGGCAGGGAGAAACCGCGGATAAGCTCTTCGACGGCAACAGCGGTTCCAAGTGGTTTGCAGGCAACACCGGCACGGCGATCACTTATCCGGTTACGGTTAGCTGGCAATATACCGCTCCCTATGCGCTAAGCGGCTATCAAATGGTATCCGCCGGTGACGTAGAAGGGCGCGATCCTGCCGATTGGACGCTCTACGGCTCGGATAACGGCGACGACTGGACGGCGCTCGACACCCAAAGCGGCGTGCGCTTTAACGGACGCGGCGAAACGCAGTCGTTTGCGCTTGCCAAATCGGCGCGCCATCGCTTTTTCAAGCTGGAAATCGCCGCGACGCGGGAGGGACTGCCGCCGCAGTTGGCGGAGATCGTGCTGACCGAGCCGGAAACGACGGTCAGCTACACCGATTACGAGCGGGGAATCGACCTGAATACCGGCATGGCTGTTGTGTCCTATCAGCAGGACGGCGTGTCCTATACCCGCGAATATTTTGCCAGCTATCCCGACAACGTGATGGTGATTCGCCTGACAGCGGATCAAAAGGCGAGCCTGTCCCGCCGCATTCGCCTGTCCTCCGAGCAAACGGTGAAAACCATCACGGCGGAGGGGGACACGCTGACCATGACAGGGCAGCCTGCCGATCAGAAGCCCTCGGGACTGCATTTTGCCGAGCAGGTGAAGGTGATTCCCGTCGGCGGGCGGATGACGGTTGAGGACGATACGGTGCTGGTGGAGGACGCCGACGAGCTTTTGCTGATCATGGCGGCGGCGACAAACTATGTGCAGGTGACCGACGGTTCACAGGCGTATTTTTCGGACACAAGCCCGCTGGACACGGTGAAAAGCCGCATCGCGGCAGCAGCGACCAAGGGGTACGACGCTCTGAAATCGGCGCACATAGCAGATTATACGGCGCTGTTTGACCGCGTATCGCTGGATGTCGGCGGCACGGCGACGGATAAACCCACCGATCGCCTGCTGGCGGAGTATCAAAACGGCAATACGGCGGCG
This sequence comes from uncultured Oscillospiraceae bacterium, assembly GCA_905203795.1. Classification (GTDB taxonomy): domain Bacteria; phylum Bacillota; class Clostridia; order Oscillospirales; family Acutalibacteraceae; genus CAJKXG01. The sequence continues at coordinate 7,771 of CAJKXG010000028.1, forward strand.
GAGGATCGCTATCTGGAAACGCTGTATTATCAGTTCGGTCGGTATCTGCTGATTGCCTCGTCGCGCAAGGGCTCGCTGCCCGCCAATCTGCAAGGCATCTGGGCGACGGGGTTGAATCCGCCGTGGAATGCGGATTATCACACCAATATCAACCTGCAAATGAACTATTGGCCGGCGGAATCCACCAATCTTTCCGAGTGTCACGAACCGCTGATCGCGTATATCCGTTCTCTGGTCAAAACAGGGGAATTGTATGCGCAGTATTACTACACGCGGCAGGACGGCGGCGACGTACGCGGCTGGGCGGTCGCCTGCGGCTGCAATATCTGGAACTGTGTCGGTTCAAACGACAGCGAAATCGGGTTGGTTCCCTCCGGCGCGGCTTGGCTTTGCCAGGATATCTGGGAGCATTATCAGTTCACACTGGATGAGGACTTCCTCGCGGAAAACTACGATGTCATGCTGGGCGCGGCCTTGTTCTGGGTGGATAATCTGTGGGAGGACGAGCGCGACGGTACCTTGGTGGTCAATCCGTCCTATTCGCCGGAAAACGGCAGTTTGTCGCTCGGCACGACCTATGATCAATCCATCGTGTGGGAAATTTTCCAAAGTGTGCTGAAAGCGGCGGATGTGCTGGATCGGCAATCCTCCGAGCTTGAGGAGATTCGGACGGCACTGAACAGGCTGTCTTCACCGCTGCGCGTCGGTTTGGCGGGGCAGTTTATGGAATGGAAAGACGAAACGCGGGCGGACATCACCGGCAGCGGTCAGCATCGCCATGTCAGTCAGTTGTTCGGGCTGCACCCCGGCTCGCTGGTAGTCGTAGGCCGCAGCGATGAGGACGATTCCTACATCGAAGCGATGAAAACCACCTTGCGTTTGCGCGGCGACGGCGGCACGGGCTGGAGCAAGGCGTGGAAGATCAACTTCTGGGCGCGCCTGCGCGACGGCGACCACGCCGGCGTGATGGTCAACCAGATCCTGAAGGAATCCACGCTGCCCAACCTGTTTGATACGCATCCCCCGTTCCAGATCGACGGCAACTTTGGCGCGACGGCGGGCATGACCGAAATGCTGCTGCAAAGCCAGGGCGATTCCATCGACCTTCTCGCGGCACTGCCCTCCATGTGGGCAAACGGCAGCGTGACCGGCTTGAAAGCGCGCGGCAACTTCACGATCGACATGGCGTGGGAGGGTCAGCAGCTGCAAAGCGCTGCCATCACCTCCGTTGCGGGTGCGGACTGCACTGTCAACTACACCGCCATCTCCAAGGCGACCGTCACCCGTCTGAGCGACGGCAAAGCGGTGGCGTTCACCAAAAACGACAACGATACCATCACCTTTGCGACCGAAGCGGGTGAGACCTATGTGTTCTCCGAGATCCCGCAGGAGAAGAAGCTGCCCGATCTGCGGACAATGGCGGGTGCGAACTTCAACAATCTCTATTCCGACGCGCTGGTCAAAACGACCGGCTGCCCGGACAACAACGGTGCGTATATCGACAGCTTCATCGAGATGTCCGGTCTGCCCAAGTCGGGACTCATGGTCAACGACGTGGTGCGCGCGTTCAACGGCACGGAGATCGTGAACACCAAACAGCTCAGCGAACTGTACGGTGCGCTGGAGGACGGCGACGAGATCACACTGAAGGTGTGGCGCGGCACAGGCGAGTTTGAAGTGACCTTCTGCAAGTATGAGGAACAGCCGGTTTACTACGCGTTGCCCTCAACGTTGCAGGTGTCCGGCAACGACATGCTGTATGACGCGACGATCGCCAAGGAAGGCGACAGTCTGTCCTATGCGAGCGGCGACGGCGGCATGGTCGGCTTCAGCTTCGTGCAGGCGACCAGACCTGTCACCTCCTGCACCGCCAAGGTGCAATCGACCAAGGGCGGTCAGTTGACGGTGTATCTGGATGTGCCGTACGATTCGCCAATCGCCACGATCAAGATTCCCGCGGGTGCGGACTGGCAGGATGTGAAGGCGGCGGT
>CAJKXG010000029.1 GCA_905203795.1 uncultured Oscillospiraceae bacterium
CCGCGAGGGCGGCCTCAAGTTCTAAAAGGAGGAGGAAATACTTTGGCCAGAATTGACGCAACAGCTATGGAGCTGCAAGAACGCATCGTTTCCATCAATCGAGTCAGCAAGACCGTGAAGGGCGGACGAATCATGAAATTCGCCGTTCTGGTCGTGGTCGGCGACGGCAACGGCACCGTGGGCTACGGTCTCGGTAAAGCCGGCGAAGTTCCGGAAGCGATTCGCAAGGGCATCGAAGATGCTAAGAAGAACCTGATCACCGTTTCCCTCAAGGGAAGCACGATCCCGCACGAGATCATTGGTAAATTCGGAGCCGGCGAAGTGCTGATGAAGCCCGCCGCCCCCGGTACCGGCGTCATCGCCGGCGGCGCGGTTCGCGCTGTGGTGGAAGCTGCCGGTATCAAGGATATCCGTACCAAGGCTCTCCGCTCCAACAATCCCTGCAACGTGGTTCGCGCGGCCGTCAACGGTCTGGCGCAGCTGCGCACGGCGGAACAGGCGGCGGCTACCCGCGGCAGAACCGCTAAGGACATTTTAGGTTGACAGGAGGGCTCTAAAAATGGCAAAGAAAAAGACCAGTGGCGTGCAGATCAAGCTGGTTCGCAGCCTGATCGGTGCGAAGAAGGATCAGATTGCCACAGCCAATTCTCTCGGACTGCGCAAAATCGGCGACCAAGTCAGCCAGCCTGACAACGCCGCCACTCAAGGCAAGGTGGCAAAGATCATCCACCTCATCGAGGTAACGCAGGCGTAACCCAAAACACAAGGAGGTGCGAATACAATGAAGCTTCATGAGCTTTCCCCTGCTCCCGGTTCCGTCCGGGATGTGAAACGAATCGGTCGCGGACATGGTTCCGGTCAGGGCAAGACGGCGGGCAAGGGTCATAAGGGTCAAAAGGCCCGTGCCGGTCGCGGCATGCGTCCCAGCTTTGAAGGCGGTCAGATGCCGTTGGCGCGCCGTATTCCGAAGCGCGGTTTCAACAACATTTTTGCCACGACTTATGCGACTGTCAATGTCGCCGCTCTCAATGTGTTTGAGAATGGCTCTGTGGTGGATACCGATGCGCTGAAGGCGGCCGGTCTGGTCAAAAAGACCTATGACGGTGTCAAGATCCTCGGTACCGGCACGCTGGAAAAGAGCATTACCGTGAAGGCGGCGGCCTACTCCGCCACGGCAAAGGAGAAGATCGAAGCCGCCGGTGGAAAGGCGGAGGTGATCTGAGATGTTTCAGACTTTGCGAAACGCTTGGAAGATCACGGATCTGCGCAAAAAAATCCTGTTTACGCTTTTTATCGTGCTGATCTTCCGTATCGGCGCTGCGATCTCCGTCCCCTATGTGGATGTGGCGAAGGTCGCGACCGGTGCGAGCAGCAGTGATATCATGAATTTCCTGTCGGTGATGTCCGGCGGCGGCTTTGCCGACGCGAGCATTTTTGCCCTCGGTATCACCCCCTACATCAACGCGAGCATCATCATCCAGCTCTTGACGGTGGCGCTGCCGCCGCTGGAGCGGATGGCGAAGGACGGCGAAGCCGGTCGCAAAAAGCTGGGCAAGATCACCCGTTTTGTGACTGTCGGTCTGGGTCTGTTCCTCGGCGTGGCGTACTACTTCATGGTGCGCAACAACTATAGCGCGTTGGTGCCGGAAGCGCAAAACGGTGGTGCGGCATGGTTCGCCGGCATCGTCATCGTGCTGTGCTTTACCGCCGGTTCCGCCCTCATGATGTGGCTCGGCGAGCAGATCAACGACAAGGGCATCGGCAACGGTATCTCCATCCTGTTGTTTGCGGGCATTCTGTCCCGCATCCCGTCGATGCTGGGCTACCTGTGGTCGCTGTTCTATGACGCCGGTATCAAGATGCTCGGTCAGAGCACCTCGACGGGCGTGTGGAATATGGCGCTGGTGCTGATCATCCTCGTTCTGTTCCTCGCCATCATCGGCGTGATCGTGCTGATTACCGACGCGGAGCGTCGCATTCCGGTGCAGTATGCGAAGCGTGTAGTCGGCCGCAAAATGTACGGCGGTCAGAACACCTACATCCCGATCAAGGTGAACATGTCGGGCGTGATGCCGATCATCCTCGCGATGTCCATCATCCAACTGCCCAACCTGCTGCAACGTCTGTTCGGCTGGTCGGACAACTGGTTCCTCAACATGTTCAAGGCAACGAGCTGGGTGTACATCATCCTGTACTTCCTCATGATCATCGGTTTTGCCTTCTTCTATGTCACCATCCAGTATAATCCGATGGAGATGGCCAATAATCTCCGTAAGAATTCGGGTGCGATCCCGGGTTATCGTCCCGGCAAACCCACCACGGATTATATCAAGCGGGTACTGAACAAGGTAACGCTGATCGGTGCGCTGTTCCTCGGCTTGATCGCGCTGTTCCCCAGCCTGTTCGGCAAGGCGACCGGCATCTATGGCCTGAGCCTTGGCGGTACGTCGGTGATGATCGTCGTCGGCGTTGCACTGGAAACGGTACAGCAGATCGAAAGTCAGATGACCATGCGTCACTACAAAGGCTTCCTCGAATAAGCCCGCCGTATAGGAGGACACAAGAGTATGAAGCTGATTCTTTTGGGCGCCCCCGGCGCCGGCAAAGGTACGCAAGCTGAGGTCATCAGCGAGCACCTGCAAATTCCCACAATCTCCACGGGTAATATTATCCGTGAAGCGCTGAAAAGCGGCACGGAGATGGGGCTGAAAGCCAAAGAGTATATGGATTCCGGTCGTCTGGTCCCGGATGAGGTCGTCATCGGCATCATCCGCGACCGGCTGGCGCAGGACGACTGCGCAAACGGATTCATTCTGGACGGTTTTCCGCGCACCATCCCGCAGGCCGAGGCGCTTGACCGCATGGGCATCGTGATCGACCGCGTCATCGATATCGAGGTCGCGGACGAGACGATCGCCCGGCGTGTATCGGGCCGCCGCGTTTGCCCCGATTGCGGTGCGTCTTACCACATCGACTATAAACAGCCGAAGGTGGAAGGCGTGTGCGATCGCTGTGGCAGCGCCCTTGTTCAGCGCAAGGATGACCATCCCGACACGGTGCGGGAACGTCTGCAAGTGTATCATGATCAAACGGAGCCCCTCAAAAGCTACTACGAGGCCTGCGGCAAGCTGGTCATCGTGGAAGGGCAGGAGGAAGTGGCGGATACCACGCGCCTGACTCTTGCCGCCGTAGACGCTTGAGCGAAAGGCGACCATCATGATCACGATCAAAACCAGTCGTGAGCTGAAGCTCATGCGGGAAGCCTGTGTGCTTTCCGCGCGGGCGCTTAAGATAGGCGGTGAAGCGGTCGAGCCGGGTGTGACCACCGGCGAGATCGATCACCTGATCCGCAAATACATCGAGGGACAGGGCGCTAAGCCCTCGTTCCTCGGTTATGGCGGGTTTCCCGCCAGCGCCTGCATCTCTGTCAACAACACGGTCATCCACGGCATACCCGGCAAATACGTGATCAAGGCGGGCGATATCGTCAGCATTGATGTGGGCGCGTATTTGAACGGCTACCACGGCGACAACGCCGCCACCTTTGCGGCGGGCGATGTCGCACCCGAGGCACAGGCGCTGATGGACGCCACGCGCGAAAGTCTGCACGCAGGCATCGCGGCGGCGGTCGCAGGCGCGCGCATCGGGGACATCGGGTCGGCGGTTCAACGGTATGTCGAGGTGCGTGGTTACTCGGTGGTACGGCAATTCGTCGGGCACGGAGTAGGCACGGACCTGCATGAAGATCCCAGTGTACCCAACTTCGGAACACCCGGTCGCGGTCCGCGACTGCTGCCGGGTATGACCTTGGCTATTGAGCCGATGATCAACGCCGGCGCGGCGGACGTACAGATCCTGCGCGACGGCTGGACAACGGTGACAAAAGACGGCAGCCTGTCGGCTCATTTTGAGCATACCGTCGCGATCACCAAGGACGGACCGGTCATTTTGACCTGTCCCGACTGACGGGAGGCGCGATATGCGGCGAGGCTGCGTGGTGCTGTGCACCGCCGGACGCGACAAAGGTCGGCTGATGGCGGTAACGGCGTGTGAACCGGACGGACGGGTGTGGACGGCGGACGGTCGGCGGCGGCGTGTAGAGCACGCGAAATGCCGCAATCCCCGCCACGTGACTGCGACCGGCTGTTCGGTGCCGGAGGCTTCAATGGCAACCAATCGTGAATTACGCCGTGCGCTGGCGGCGATGCCCGCGCACACCGACATCACTTGAGGGAGGTATCCGAATGTCAAAAGCGGACGTTATTGAGTTGGAAGGTGTCGTGACGGAGGCGCTGCCGAATGCGATTTTTCAGGTAGAGCTCGCCAACGGACACCAAATACTGGCACACATTTCCGGCAAGCTGCGCATGAATTTCATCCGCATCCTGCCCGGCGATAAGGTCACAGTGGAAATGTCGCCGTATGATCTGACCAAAGGTCGGATCACGTGGCGCACGAAATAAAGCGAACGACGGTGCCGCACGGCACAAGGAGGTATCGTTATGAAAGTCAGACCTTCTGTGAAGAAAATCTGCGAAAAGTGCAAGATCATCAAGCGCAAGGGTCGCGTGATGGTCATCTGCGAAAACCCGAAACACAAGCAGCGCCAGGGTTAAACCGGCTGCATATCAACTCTGCGCCGTAAGCGGCGCAAAGCGAAAGGAAGGATTTTATTATGGCGCGTATAGCTGGTGTTGACCTGCCCAGAGATAAACGCATTGAAATCGGCTTGACCTATATCTACGGTCTGGGTCGTAAATCCGCCAACGACATCCTTGCGGCGACCGGCATTGATCCGGACATCCGCGTGCGGGATCTGTCGGAGGACGACGTTTCCAAGCTGCGTGAGTATATTGACCACAACTATGTGGTGGAAGGCGATCTGCGCCGCAATGTGGCGTTCGATATCAAACGCCTGATCGAAATCGGCAGCTATCGCGGACTGCGTCATCGCAAAGGTCTGCCGGTGCGCGGACAGCGCTCCAAGACCAACGCCCGCACTCGCAAGGGTCCGAAGAAGACGATCGCGAACAAGAAGAAATAAGCAGGAGGGTTAGGAAATGGCTGCTGCAAAAACTACCGCGCGGAAGGGTGCTGTTACCCGCCGCCGCAAGGAACGCAAAAACATCGAGCGTGGCGCTGCGCATATCCAGTCCACGTTTAATAACACCATCGTGACCATCAGCGACACGCAGGGCAATGCGCTGTCGTGGGCGAGCGCCGGTGAGCTGGGCTTCCGCGGTTCGCGGAAATCCACGCCGTTTGCCGCACAGACCGCTGCCGAGACCGCTGCCAAAGCGGCGATGGAGCATGGTTTGAAAACGGTCGAGGTGTACGTGAAGGGACCGGGCGCCGGTCGTGAGGCCGCGATCCGTGCTCTGCAAGCCGCCGGATTGGAAGTTACGATGATCAAAGACGTAACGCCTGTCCCACACAACGGATGCCGTCCTCCCAAAAGAAGACGCGTTTGATCCAAAACAGGAGGTGCAACCAATATGGCAAGATATACCGGTCCGGCGTGCCGTCTGTGCCGCCGCGAGGGCCAAAAGCTCTTTTTGAAGGGTGACCGCTGCTATAGCGACAAATGCGCCGTTGCACGGCGTGCCTATGCGCCCGGCCAGCATGGTCAGGGTCGCAAGAAGGTTTCGGAATATGGCAAACAGCTTCGCACGAAGCAGTATGCGCGCCGTTATTACGGTGTGCTGGAGGGCCAGTTCCATCACTATTTTGAAATGGCGACGAAGATGCCGGGCGTGACGGGTGAAAACCTGCTCCGTTTGCTGGAGTCCCGTCTGGACAACGTCGTGTACCGTCTCGGTTTCGCCAGCTCCCGCGCGCAGGCGCGTCAGCTCGTGACGCAGGGTCACTTCACCGTCAACGGCCGCAAGGTCAACATCCCGTCCTACCTGACCAAGGTGGGTCAGGTGGTCGCGGTGAAGGACGGCAGCCGTTCGCTGGAGTATATGAAGGCGATCATCGAAGGCAACGCTTCCCGTCCGATTCCGAAGTGGCTGGATCTCAACCGCGAAACGCTGGAAGCCAAGATCGTGGCGCCGGCCGCGCGTGAGGATATCGACCTGCCGATCGAAGAGACTCTCATCGTCGAGTTGTACTCGAAATAAACCCCACGCTGTTTTGTGCGCGCTCGTGCGCCGCACTGTATGCCGAATGACTACGGATGTTCCCGCCGCGCTTTGGCGCGGTGGGGCTGTCCGCTTGATACAAGGAGGGTTTTGAATGATCGAGATTGAGAAGCCCAAAATCGAAGCATTGGATCTGGCCGCCGACGGCAGCTACGGCAAATTTGTCGTGGAGCCGTTGGAGCGCGGATACGGCACCACCGTGGGGAACAGCCTGCGTCGTGTGCTGCTGTCCTCGCTGCCGGGCGTCGCTGTGACGTCTGTCAAGATCGACGGGATCCTGCACGAGTTTTCCACCATCGACGGTGTGAAGGAGGATGTCACCGAGATCATCCTCAACATCAAGGGTCTGACCGCGAAAATTCACGGCGACGGTCCGAAGGTGGTGTATGTGGAAGCCGAAGGTCCCGGTGAGGTGACCGCCGGCTCCATCAAATGCGACAGCGAAGTCGAGATTCTGCAACCGGATATGCACATCGCCACGCTGGGCGAGGGTGCGCGTCTGTACATGGAGATCACGCTGGATAAGGGACGCGGCTATGTGCCCGCGGAACGGAACAAGCAGTTGATGACGCCCGTTATCGGTGTGATTCCGGTGGATTCCATCTATACGCCGGTGCTGAAGGTCAACTACACGGTGGAGAACACCCGTGTCGGTCAGATCACCGACTACGATAAGCTGACGCTGGAGGTTTGGACAAACGGGATCATTTCCGCAAAGGAAGCGGTGTCACTGGGCGCGAAAGTGCTCATCGAGCATCTCAACCTGTTTGTGGATCTGTCCGGCGATTCCTATGCCGGCGACTCCATCATGGTGGAGAAGAACGACAAGGGTCAGGAGAAGCTGCTGGAGACGACGATCGAAGAACTCGATCTGTCCGTGCGTTCCTTCAACTGCCTGAAACGCGCCGGTATCAATACCGTTGAAGACCTGATCAACAAGAGCGAGGACGAAATGATGAAGGTTCGTAACCTTGGACGGAAATCGCTTGAGGAAGTCATCAACAAGCTCGCGTCTCTCGGTTTCAGCCTGCACGAGGACAACGAATAATCGTGCGTTGAGGCTGTCAACTGTACTATCTACGCCGAGGACGCGTGCGCCGCACGGCTGTTCTATCGGCTGCACTTACGAAAAGGAGTGAATTCAGATGCCCGGAACCAGAAAGCTCGGCAGACCGACCGCTTCGCGTATGGCAATGCTCAGAGCGATGGTGACGTTCCTGCTGGAAAAGGGTCGCATCGAGACCACCGTCACCCGCGCGAAGGAAGTTCGTTCCATGGCCGAAAAAATGATCACCATTGCGAAGAACCCGACCCTCGCGAACAAGCGTCTCGTGTATGCGTTCGTGACGAAGGAAGCGGTTTCCAAAAAGCTGTTTGATGAGATTGCGCCGAAGTATGCCGACCGCAACGGCGGCTATACCCGCATCATCAAGACCGGCGCTCGCCGTGGCGACGCCGCCGAGATGGCGATCATTGAACTGATCTGATCGCGATATGTTCATACAAAAACGCCGTATCACGGAAGCGTCCGTGATACGGCGTTTTTTGTATGTGCAGGTGAAAATTTTACGCGCATGAGCGATTGTGACGGGGACGATCGTGTATAAGGTAGGAAGGGTTCTCAATATTTCCAATAAGGAGTGTGCTCTCATGAAAAAGCAACTGCTGACCGCCGTATGCCTCGTACCGGTGATCGCGCTGTCTGCTTGTACAACGGCGCCTGTGTCGCCTACACCGCCTACGCAAACAACGGCGGCAATTGCCCCCGACACGACCACTACGACGACTACCACCACTACGGCGACCGCTGCCACTACCACCGTGTACGATAACCCGCAGTTCCTATCGACTGCCACCACCGACGCTGTACAGCCGAACACCCAACCCACTTCGGGGCTGATTACCGACATGCTCGCGTCGGTGGCGATCCGCCGCGCGGTGCTGCTGCAAAATCGCGACCGTTACACCGTTTCCCCCGATAATACCCGCCAAATCGGCGAACTTACCGATCAGACGCGGCTGACAGCGTTGCAGCAAGCGCTGTCCGGCGGCGAATGGACGTATTTTGCACGGTCGGAAGATGGCTGGCTCAAATGCTGGCCGGTGTATGCCGACTGCGTGGTGTTGCTGGAGCGGGAGGACGGGTGGCAATGGGTGCTGCACCTGTATATGTCGGGGGATCGTCTGACCAACTGGGTGGCGGTCGCCAACATGGAAAGCGCGCAGGACTATGTATCGTTTGTCGCCGACCAATTTGAGAAGTGCAAAACCGGCGAGGATCGCTTCCATCGTTTCCAAGTGGACGACGCGATTGCCGCACAATTGGCGCGGCTGTTTGCGTGATCATTCCTCTGCCGACAGATGCACGACGGTGTAGGTGTGGCGGACGGCTTGCAGAAACGGACCGAATACATCGGCGGTGCGCAGGCGCAGGCTGCTGGTGTTGATACAGGGATGGCAGCCGAAATAGTCGCTTTTCAGCACATCCTCGTCCACGAGCAGACGCACGCGGTTGTCGGGATCGTTCATCAGCCCCATGACGCTGACCGAACCGGGCGTGATATCCAGCAGTTCCTCCATGTGCGCCCCGTCGGCAAACGAAAGCCGCGCCACGCCAAGCTGGGCGGACAGCTCCTTGGTGCGGAACACCTTCTCCCCGGGCATCATCAGCAGATAGAACTGCGTCTTTTGGCGGTTGCACAAAAACAAATTTTTACAGATCTGCGCATCCAACAGCCGGTCGATCTCGGTGCAGTCTTCCATCGTATCCACTGCCGCGTGATCGATCCGCTGATACGCGATGCCCAGCGAATCCAGCAGGTCGTACACCCGCCGTTCTTTATCCAGTCGCCCCGTCATATCTGTCGGTCGCCCATTACATACTGTCAGCATACTATGCCCCCTGCCTTGCGTTTTCCCCAGTATAGCACACTCCTTTGCAAAAGACAACCGCTGCGCGCATACACGCTTGCAGCGTCCAATAAAGAGCGATGGAACTTTTTTCTTCCGACAAATGGCATGTCTGTTCGCGCACAGGGCATACTATGCCGGAAGAAGGAGGCGGCATGATGGCGCAGCTCGAACAACTGAAGCTCTCCCATGTCTATAAAACGTATCGTCGCGGCGACAGCGAAGTGCAGGCGCTGGCGGATGTGTCGCTGTGCGTGTCGGCGGGGGAATTTGTCGCGATCATCGGGCAGTCGGGGTCGGGCAAATCCACGCTGATGAATCTGCTCGGCTGTCTGGATGTGCCCACCAGCGGCGAATACTGGCTGGAGGGGCGCAATGTCGCCACCCTGTCCGACAAGGCAATGTCGCTGATCCGCAATCGGCGGCTGGGTTTTGTGTTTCAAAATTTCCAGCTCATCCCGGGGCTGGACGCGGTGGAAAACGTGGAACTGCCGCTGATGTATCGCGGTTTGCCGCGTGAGCGGCGACGCGAACTCGCGACCGCGTATCTGCGGCGGGTGGGACTGGGCGATCGCCTGCGGCATACGCCCGCTGAGCTGTCCGGCGGACAGCAGCAGCGGGTGGCACTGGCGCGTGCGATGGCAGCGGGTCCCCCCATTTTACTGGCGG
>CAJKXG010000030.1 GCA_905203795.1 uncultured Oscillospiraceae bacterium
GCAATTCGCGCTTTTTGCGCGGGTTGCTTTTTTTGGTTGATAAATCAACAAGACCGCCACCAATATGGCGGTCTTGTTTCGTTTAAACGTTTTGCGTAAACGTTTCCGTTCGGCGGTCGGTCCGGCGGTAGATATACTCGTCCTCCCCGCAGCCTTGCAGGACGATCTCTTCATCCGTATATCGCTTGACACACCACATGAGTCCGCGATCGGTCTGCACGCATTTCCCCAATTGACATTCGCCGGTCGGAATCGTGATTTGATGGGGTTCATAGCTAAAATCACAGGTAAACCGGCAAAATGGCGCGGAATTGTCCTGATAATTCCGTATACGGAAGAATTGACCGCCGCCAAACATCCCCATATCAAATGGCATGTTGTAGGATATACCGCAATAAATATCGGTGTCCTGCGGGCGAATGGAAAAAATGTATTCCGTCTTGCCCGTGCAGAGAAAAAAGTGGCAGTGTTCGGCTGTCGCTTGGTAAGAATCCGCCATTCGCCACTGTTCCAAACACTTTTTGATCCCCACCTCACTGACCGTTGGCAGCGACCTGTGGCTGTGATCCACAAAAAACGTCTCCGTCCGCTTCATGGATTTCGTTAGCGAGGCATCATACCGCTCTCCGATCAGGCGTTTCATCGTTTCATCGTTGGCATATATCGCGTGTGAGACGGTTCGATAGGCATACTGCGTCGTCTTTGCCGTTTGATCGCGTTTGCAAACGGCACACAGTGTCTTTTGGTCAACACCGCCCATGTACAGCTTTGCCGTGAGAACGGTTTTGTCCGCAGAACAGCTATATATCAGCGCAAATTGCTCGGTTTCTACAATTTCGCTCTGTTCCGCACGATAAACGCCGCACGTGAACTGCCGATACGCAGCGTCGAACGTGCTGATGCCGTTGACCAATATCGAGTCGGTTGTGACGGAAAACAGCCGACTGATCAATACGATCTTGGCGATTTCGGGAACAGCTTGATCCAATTCCCACTTGGAAACGGTTTGACGGCTTGTCCCGAGCTTTTCGCCGAACGCTTCCTGCGACAAACCGGCAGCAGTTCGGATTTGCAGGATTCGTTGTCCTAAAGTCATCGTCCTCTTCCTTTCTGGTTACATGATATCACATCGGGCAACAACTGTCTACCAATCGGAACTGGAAATCTGTCAACCGACAGGTGACAAAAAAAGCCATCACGTTTGTGATGGCTTTTGCTTTTGATTCAATCGCTCAACCGACGCAGACGCCGTGTTTGACACGGTCGGCTTCTTCCGCTTTTTTGGCGTTATTCCAGCGGTCAAGCGTGCCGACCAGATACCCCGTGATGCGGCGGATGCGCTCAAACGGCACGTCCGACAACTGATAACTCAGATTGACATCGTCGCCGTCCAGCTCAATTTCCAGACTTTCCAGCCGACGACCGTATTTTTCCTGCACATATGCCACATAGGCATCCCGTTCTTTGTCGCTGATTTCTCCGCCTTTTACTGTTACTACCATGTCGTTATGCCTCCTAAACACAAAATATAGTGGTTTGTGCTTACAATATACCACTATATGTACCACATGTCAAGAGGATTTGAAAAAAATATCAAAAAATATTGGAAAAGGCGGCGCACGTTCAAACCGGTTGACAATATTTTGCCAACCGGTTTGGGGGAAGAGACTATTCACCCTGCCGCTTTTTGCGTGTCAGATATGGGTATACGCAAGCATAAAATTTTGAAACGCGAGTTCTTGGGAGATGCGTTCCGCATTATACGCGGCAATGCTGGTGTTTTCCACAGCAGTCTCCAGCAATTGGTTGTTCTTGGCGGAGGTTGCCGCCGCCTGTACCGCCATGCGCACCATGCTGTCACATTTGCCGTTGATGCTGACCAGTTCGCCGTATAGGGCGTGCTGATGATCGATAATGGTATCAAGCTTGCTGGAAATTTCCTCCAATGTGTATTGCAGTTGATCCCATCGAAGTTCCTGCATGATCAAATAATACAGACCATCTGCCCCCTCCAGCTTGGTGGCGATACCCAGCCGCAGAAATTCATTCATGTAGCCGATGGGAATTAAATGACAGTATTTTTCATCGATCCCCATAGCAGAATAGAAGCAGTCAAGTTTTTCGGCGGCTTCTGCTTTTCGCGCAGACAGCGCGTCTCGTTGGCGGATCAATATGTTTCTCTCCCGCAGCTCTGCCTGTACGCGGCGAGCATCGCCGGCAATTTGCCTTTTTTGCGCTTTACAATCCGCCGCATATTGTTCTTCAATTGCCTGCTCTGCCTTTGAGCGACGCGTCACACCGACGAAAATACCTGCCACCGCGCCGATCACACCGCATATCAGAGCAAGGTTAATGGCGCCGTCAAAAGCCTTGCCGATTTTGGAGAAAAATCCATCACCAACGCATAAACCATAGATCACACCTATCACGGCTCCGGCAATGCCTCCAATACACAGAAAACCGAGAAAATAGTCCAAAACGCGGGTGCTGTTATTCCTTCGGGACGGTTTGCGAAACGTCTGTTTTTGACCCAATCGTGCAATCTGATTGTTCAACTGTGCGATACTGCGCGTCATCAGATAATTGTTTAATTCCATGTCATACAGGATGGAAATACCCTCCCGCAACGAGTTGCTCATCATCGTCCCTCCCAACCCGATTTAAAGATTTGCCTGTATGGATTTGGTAATCTTTTTGGCAATCACAAACGGTGCTGCAAATACGCCGACCACGATGGACAGCAGACCTTTGATCACAAAATACAACACCCAACCTGCCAACGGCAGAAATAAAAACATGCTGGGTTGTATCCGGTTCAAAGCTTTCCAACCAAAAACACCAAGCGCAAGCGCAAAAATCAATCCCACCGCTTCCGAATTGTCAAAAATATTGACACAGAGCATGAGCAGTCCCAAGATGACCACATACAGCATAACAATCATAACCGCTTTGCCGACACTGCTGCACAAAAATTCCTTGAACCCTTTGTTTTCTTCCATAAAAACCATCCTCACATATTGTATTAAAGATCCAAAATGCTGATCTTTAACACAATTATAGCGGCAATATGTGCTAAAGTCAAGAAAAATGTTGAACTTTAGCACATATTAACGTAGGGGAGAGGTCAAATATGAAAATTTACGATTACAACGGTCGAAAAAACATATGCGGGGACAGGGTGCGCGAGGCGCGCCAAAAACGGCGGCTGTCGCAGAGCGATTTGGCGGCGAAGCTGCAAGTCGAGGGCGTGATGATGGAGCGGGACAGCGTCAGCCGCATCGAAGCGGGGACGCGCTTTGTCGCGGACTATGAACTGAAGATCCTTGCCCGTGTGCTGCGGGTGGACCTTCTCTGGCTGCTTTCGCCCGACGAAGAAAACGGCTGACCATATTTGAGCTGCGCCATTTCTCAGATAGCATCCTATCCTGCAGGGTGATGACTGCCGCAAGCGCGGCGACAAGAAAAAACGAAAGGGCTTGCCGTCTGCTATGAACAGACAACAAGCCCTTTTGATGACTGGAGTGGGTTTCTCTCGCGAATCTTTGGCAGACTGTTTGAGAGCAATGCAGTCCCCTCTGCCTTCTTTTATACATTAAAGCGGAACAACACGATATCGCCGTCCTGCATCACGTAATCCTTGCCTTCCGAGCGCACCAGCCCTTTTTCCTTGGCGGCGGCCATCGAACCGTTCGCCATCAGGTCGTCGAACGAAATGACCTCCGCGCGGATAAAGCCGCGCTCGAAATCCGAATGGATCTTGCCCGCCGCCTGCGGTGCTTTGGTGCCCGCTGTGATCGTCCACGCGCGCACCTCCGGCTTGCCGGCGGTGAGATACGAAATCAGCCCCAGCAGGCGATAGCTTGCCTGAATCAGTCGGTCGAGACCCGAATGCGATAATCCCAGTTCCGAGAGGAACATCGCTTTTTCCTCGTCGTCCATGTCGGCGATGTCCGCCTCCATCTGGGCACAGATCGGCAGCACCTCGGCGTTTTCCGCCGCTGCGACCTGCCGCACCTGCTCGTAATAGCGATTGCCTGTCGGCTCGCCGCCCTGAAAATCCGTCTCGCTGAGATTGGCGGCATAGATCACCGGTTTGGCGGTGAGCAGCGGCGACTGCGCCAGCATGTCCGCTTCCTCCGGCGTGCAGTCGATCGACCGTGCGGGCTTGCCGGATTCCAGCACCGCCAGCACCCGCTTGAGAAAATCGACTTCTGTTTGCAGTGATTTGTCGCCCTTCATTGCCTTGGCGGTGCGATCGACGCGGCGCTCCAGCATTTCGATATCCGCAAAAATCAATTCGAGATTGATCGTTTCGATATCGCGCAGCGGATCAATGCTGCCCTCGACATGGATAATATCGTCGTTTTCAAAACAGCGCACCACATGCACGATCGCGTCCACCTCGCGGATGTTCGCGAGAAACTTGTTGCCCAGCCCCTCGCCCTTGCTCGCGCCCTTTACCAGCCCCGCGATATCCACAAACTCGATGACGGCGGGGGTGACTTTATCGGGTTGATACAGCTTCGCCAGCGCGTCCAAACGCTCATCCGGCACGGCGACCACGCCCACGTTGGGGTCGATGGTGCAAAACGGATAGTTGGCGCTTTGCGCGCCGGCGTTGGTGATGGCGTTGAACAAAGTGGACTTGCCGACATTCGGCAGTCCGACGATTCCGAGTTTCATAAGCGGATGGGTCCTTTCGTTATTTAGGATTGCAGTACCTTCATGCGGTAAAATTCGCCTTTTTTCTCCATGAGTTCCTCATACGTGCCGTATTCTACACAACGACCGCCGTCCAGCACGGCGATTTTGTCCGCATCGCGGATGGTGGACAGGCGATGCGCCACGATAAAGGTGGTACGGTCGCGCGTCAGGTTGTTGATGGCGTGCTGGATCTCCTTTTCGGAAATGCTGTCCAGCGCAGAGGTGGCCTCGTCAAAGATAATGACGCGCGGGTTGCGGATGATAGCGCGCGCAATGGAGATGCGCTGCCGCTGACCGCCGGACAGCTTGTCGCCGCGTTCGCCGACCTCGGTGTCCAGTCCGTCGGGCAGCGACTTGATCAGCGCCTCCAGATTCGCCGCGCGGATCGCGTCCCAAAGCTGTTCCTCTGTCACGCCGGGCATACCGTAGGTGATGTTATTGCGGATCGTACCGTTGAACAGGATGCTGGTCTGCGGCACGACGGCGAGGAATTTGCGGTAACTGTGCAGGTCGATGGTGGTGATATCCCGCCCGTCCACCAGCACCTGACCGGCGGTGGCGGTGTTGAAGCCGATGATCATATTCAGCACCGTAGATTTGCCCGCACCGGATTCGCCCACCAGCGCGATCGTCTCGCCCTGCTCGACCTTCAGATTCAAGTGGTTGAGCACCTTGGTTTTTTCATCGTAATCGAACGACACATCGCGGAACTCATAGCACCCGTCGAGATGACGGATCTTCTTCTTACCCGCGTTGTTTTCGATATCGTGCGCACTGAGGATCTCGCCCACCGAACGAATGGATTCCGTGCCGCGCGTCAGCGTGGGCAGCAGGCTCATCAGCGACGAGATCTGCCCGACCACCGTGCTGAAATACGACTGATACATCACGATATCGCCGACTTGGATATCGCCGTTGAACGCCATGTAGGAGGTGACGCCGAGGCACAATAGCTGGAACATCTGGAACGACACCCAGCCCGCCGCGCTGAACATATTCTGCACGACATCCAGCCGATAGCCTTTTTCCGCCACCGTGTTCAGTTGGGTGGTCATGCGGCGCACCTCGCGGTTTTCCAGCGCGTGAGCGCGGGTGACGGGGATCAGCTCTACCATGTCCATGACGTCGGCGGAGGTGCGCTCGATCTCCTGACGGAACTCGCGGTTGCGGTTGCGGATATTCTTGCGGAACGCGAACACCGTGAGCGCCGCCACCGGCGCGCAGGCGATAAAGAACAGAAACACCATGCGGCTGTTGGCGAACACCGTGATCAGCGCGACGCTCATATTGAGCACGATGCTGAGCAGCGAAATGAACACCTGCGACGCCAAACCCTCAATGGCTTCCACGTCACGCATGATTTTCGACTGAATGCGTCCTGACTGCATTTCCTTGTGAAACGTGATGGACAATTGCTGTAGTTTGCGCACCATCGCACCGCGCAGCCCCGCCTCGACGCTGCGGGTGGAGAGACTGAAATAGCGGATGTGGATGTAATGCGCGGGCACGTTGAGCGCCACCAGACAAACCTCCAGCAGCAGCCAGCCGTACAGAAGCGGCAGTGTGCCCGCTTCGTGTGCGGTGGCGATGTTGATGATATGCTGTGTGACGATCGGCAGCACCCACACCGGACTGGTTTTCAAAATGAAAAACAAGCCGGATACCAGCAGCTTGGCGTAATGCCCGCGATACAGCCGCAGCAGCAGCCGGATGGGACGTGTGTCTCCGCTGGTGTAATCATCAATAAAATTTTGCTCCTGCCGCACGATGTCGGCGTTGTCAAAATGTGATTTTTCCTCCGCAGCTTGTGTGGCGGCGGTTTCTTTTGTCGTTTCCGTAGCCATAAAGCAGACCCCTTTCGCACCCCAGAACTACCCATTTGCCTGATAAATCACGCAAATTATACCATGCCGCGCACAAAAGTCAAGACATTATTTCAAAGAAACGGACAGGATCGTTGGGCGTTTTCCGCCCGCGCAGAAGACGCCGAACCTGCGGCGGCATGACAAAGTTACTCCTCTTCTTTTGCGCCGCAGCATTTCTTGTATTTCTTGCCGCTGCCGCAAGGACAGGGATCGTTGCGCCCCACCTTTTGTGCCGCCGTTTTGCGCACCGGCTGCTTGGTGGTCGTACCGTCGCCCGCCGACGCCACCGTCGGCTTGGCGACCTGCTCACGCTTCGGCTCTTCCTCCGTGCGAATCTGCGCCGTGAGGATCAACCGTGCCGTATCCTCGCGGATCGACGCGATCATCTGATCAAACATCTCAAAGCCCTCGATACGGTACAGCACCACGGGGTCCTTTTGCCCGTAGGCGCGCAGATGGATGCCGCGGCGCAGTTCGTCCATGTTGTCGATGTGATCCATCCAGTAACGATCCACCGTCTTGAGCAGCACGACGCGCTCCAGCTCGCGCATCAGGCGGTCGCCGTACTGCGCTTCCTTTTTCTCATAAATATCCATCGCGCGGTCGGTCAGTGTCTGCTCCACCTCGGCGGCTTCCAGATCCTCCAACTCCTGATCGGTGTAGCGGAAATCGTCCGCCGTCGTCAGCCAGCCGTTGTAATACTCGCGCAGACCGTCCACGTTCCAGCCGGTGTGGTCGTCGCCGCTGAGATAGCGATGGCAGTTGTCGGCGATCGCTTCCTTGACCATGCCGATGATGTTGTCACGCACGCTTTCGCCGTCCAGCACTTTGTCCCGCTGCGAATAGATAATCTCGCGCTGGCGGTTCATCACGTCGTCGTATTGCAGCACGTCGCGGCGGATGCCGAAGTTGCGTTCCTCCACCTTGCGCTGCGCACCCTCGATGGTGCGGGACAGCATGCCGTTTTCGATCGGCGTGTCCTCATCCACCTTGAGAAGCTCCATCATGGAATTGATGCGGTCGCCGCCGAACAGCCGCATGAGATCGTCCTCCAGCGACAGGAAAAAGCGGGATTTACCCGGGTCGCCCTGACGACCGGCGCGTCCGCGCAGCTGATTGTCGATACGGCGGGATTCGTGTCGCTCGGTGCCGAGGATGAACAGGCCGCCCGCCGCACGCACCGCCTCCGCTTCGGGACGGATTTCTTCCTTATATTTCGCGTTCAATTCCGAGAACAGCCGCCGCGCTTCGAGAATTTCCGCGTTGTCCGTCTCGCTGAACGCGGTGGATTCCGCGATCAGCTCCTCCGCCACGCCCATGCGCCGCATTTCGGCTTTGGCGAGATACTCGGGGTTGCCGCCTAGCATGATATCCGTACCGCGCCCCGCCATGTTGGTGGCGATGGTGACAGCGCCGATCTTGCCCGCCTGCGCCACGATCTCCGCTTCGCGCTCGTGCTGCTTGGCGTTCAGCACCTCATGCTTGATGCCGCGCTGCTTCAGCAGTTTGGACAGTATTTCCGATTTCTCGATGGAGATGGTGCCGACCAGCACCGGCTGCTGCCGCTCGTGACACTCGACGATCTGGTCGATCACCGCGCGGAACTTGCCCGCTTCGGTCTTATACACGCTGTCCGGCAGATCCTCACGGATCATCGGGCGGTTGGTGGGGATCTCCACCACATCCAGCTTGTAGATCTGCTGGAATTCCGTCTCCTCCGTCATCGCCGTACCGGTCATACCGGACAGCTTTTTGTACAGGCGGAAGAAATTTTGGAACGTGATGGTCGCGAGCGTCTTGCTCTCGTTCTCGATCTTCACGCCCTCCTTGGCCTCGATCGCCTGATGCAGCCCCTCGTTATAGCGGCGTCCGAACATCAGACGGCCGGTGAACTCGTCCACGATCAGCACTTCGCCGTCCTTGACGACATAATCCACATCGCGCTGCATCACGCCGCGCGCCTTGATCGCCTGATTGATGTGGTGCAGCAGCGTGACATTGTCCGGATCCATCAGATTCTCCACGCCGAAATACTGCTCCGCTTTTTTGACACCGCTCTGCGTCAAGGTGGCGGTGCGCGCCTTCTCATCGACGATGTAATCGCCGTCGATCACATCCTGATCTTCCTTGGCGTCCATTTCCTTGATGCGGTGCGCCTTCAGCGTTTTCGCAAACGCATCCGCACGGCTGTACCAATCGGTGGACTTGTCGCCCTGTCCCGAAATGATCAGCGGCGTGCGCGCCTCGTCGATGAGGATGGAGTCCACCTCGTCCACGATGGCAAAGGCGTGACCGCGCTGCACCTTATTTTGCTTGTAGATCACCATGTTGTCGCGCAGATAGTCAAAGCCCAGCTCGTTGTTTGTGCCGTAGGTGATGTCGGCGGCATAGGCGGCACGGCGATCGGCGTTGGACATATCGTGCGCGATCAGGCCCACCGTCAGCCCCAGATAGCGATACACTTTCCCCATCCATTCACTGTCGCGGCGTGCCAGATAGTCGTTGACCGTGACGATGTGTACGCCGTCGCCGGTCAGCGCGTTCAGATACGCGGGCAGCGTCGCCACCAGCGTTTTGCCTTCACCGGTGCGCATCTCGGCGATGCGCCCTTGGTGCAGAATGATGCCGCCGATGATCTGCACGGGGAAATGCCGCATCCCCAACACGCGGTCGCTCGCTTCGCGGCAGACGGCGAACGCATCCGGCAGAATATCATCGGTGGTTTCACCGCTGTGCAGACGGTCGCGCAGCACTTCGGTCTGCTGCTTCAGCTCGCTTTCGCTCATCGCGCGGTATTTGTCCTCCAGCGCCAGCACCTGATCGCACAGCGGACGCACGCGCTTGACCTCGCGCTTGCTGTAATCGCCGAATAACGCTTTGATCAAACCCATTATATCGTCAAATCCCTTCTAAGTGGCAATATAGATAGGATATAGTATAGCATAATACAGCGGGATTGACAAGGGAAAACGGCGAAATCATTTTTATTTACAATTTCCGCAAGCGGCTTGCAAACACCGCCCGAATTCGCTATACTGATAGTGGAAATCTGACAAGGAGTAATGGATATATGGATTGGATGCATTTTAAAAGCGGTACGGATATCCGCGGCGTCGCCATGGACGGCGC
>CAJKXG010000031.1 GCA_905203795.1 uncultured Oscillospiraceae bacterium
GCCGGAATGTTCTTTCTGAGAAACTAACACGTCAGCAACTACGAATGATTGAGGCTTTCCCAAAGCTTAAACTGCACCGCCATAATGATCTTTTGGTTGAATTGAGGAAAAATATTTCACAAAAACGAAATCAACGTTAAAGCCACTGCTATCTCAATCTGCTTGAAAGAGTTCTCCCTTAATCCACCGGCCATGATGACGAAGCTTTTTCGGAAAAGTTTCATAAAAAATCAAATCGTTGTATTTGGCTCAGTTTATCACCAAACATATCATAGAGGCAGAGCTTTCAGATTAACGGGAAGGAGGATAATCATTTGAACAATACGGTCAGTGCCTCGCTGTGGCACAAGTGTTCCTATCTTCATAAGTCCTCCTATTATTTTTGAGAATAAAAATACCGGGCGGTATGCATGTCCGCCCGGTATCCCAAACCTGTGTGGCAGGTTGGAAAGTTGCATTATATTACCGAACATCAGCAGGTAATACAAATGCTGGATGCACTTCATTCATAAACCCAAACAGTTTTGCGTGTTCATCACTGCCGAAGCTCGACTTCTGATAGTAATCCTCTGTACCCTTGTACGGGGGGTCCAGTAGAATGAACGCATCTTCACCGGCACCGTAGGAGATACAATCCTTGTAGTCACGATGCATGATTGTCGCATTCCGAAGTCGGGCGCATGCTGCAATCAGTCTGCCGAATCTCTTGGTCATATCCTTTTTGGTAATAGCGAAGTTCTTTCCTGTGGAAGAGAAACTGAACACCTGATTCTCATAGAAAGCAACAGCGAGATCAAAGTCATTCCACTCGATGTTCTCGATGATTACAGAGGTTTCTGTCAGATCGTCCAGGATATTCGGGACTTCAGCAAGCAGTGCTTTATTGGCTCTGAAGATCTGCTCCGAATTGAATGACAGGAACAGCCGACCGATCAGTCTTTCCAGATTCTCATTCCTTTGGAGGACTCGGAAGAACCGAACCAGATCGCCGTTGTAGTCATTGATGATTTCTTTTTCAACCGGCTTTTTCCGCAGGAACACCTCTGCGCTGCCCATGCAGGCTTCCACATAGGTTCTGTGGGGAGGCATGAACGCATCGATGGTCGTATAGATACACCCCTTGTTTCCAGTCCAGGGGAGCGGACTCACGGAACCGGACATAACAAACCTCCTTCCCGGGAGGCTGTTCGCATAAAACAAAAACAGGCCGTTCTTGTGTTTACACACGCGAACGGCCTCCAGTCACATTTCTTCTTTTGATTTACGGATCTCAAAACTCGCAGCCATATATCTCACCAACTCCTTCTTTATGATATCTATTTACTCATCCCCGGTTTGAGGGGAGGGAGTACAAAACAAAAAATGGAGGTTGCGCATACTTTTTATGCGCAACCTCCAAGACACAAACATTTAACAAATCCGGAAACGAAAAAAGGGGCAGATCTTGCGAAATAGTCCGCAAAATCTGCCCCTGAAAGCCTGGGTCGGTAGTTCAAGTCCTCCCCAAAGGTCGTTTTTAGGAAATGATATCTTTTGAATTCCACCTTGAAAAAAGGCACGAAAAAACCCAAGAACCGTTGCGGCTCTTGGGTTTTTGGCACCGATATCTTTTTCGGTGCTACTTGTTGGTTGCGGGAGATGGATTTGAACCACCGACCTTCGGGTTATGAGCCCGACGAGCTACCCCTGCTCCACCCCGCGATATATACGCTATGTGAGATAGCTTTATTAGTATATCCCATTTCCCCGTGTTTGTCAACCCCTTTTTTACGAAACCGGACATTTCTTACAAAGCGGTGGGAAACGTGTCGTCCGTTGACAGAATATGCAACTATGTGATATGATAGATACTATCATAAAACAAAGTGTTCTCGTGTACATGACGGCAATTCTACAGCGTACACCTCCCGCATGTTTCGGCGACCATACTGCCGAAACAGAAAGATTTTATTGTTTATCGATATGACTAAAGAATTTTTTTGAAAAATTCCGAAAAATTTCTGAAATTTTGTCACCTATCTGCCCATTTCGCTTGTTATATAGTATGAGGGGCTTTTGAAGGAGCGGCTTATGCTGACAATTTGTTTAGCCCTGATCGACGATCCCGAAGATCAGGATACATTCACGCAACTGTATCAGTTGTATCGCGCCCGCATGATGCATATCGCAGAGGATATCCTGCATGATCGTGCAGAGGCAGAGGACGCGGTGCAAAATGCGTTTATCGGTATCGCCCGCAACATCCACCGCATTGCCGATCCGACCGACCACGCAGCCTTTCTGTACGTGGCACAGGCCGCCAAACATGCGGCGATCAATCTTGCGCAGAAGAAAGACCAGTGTGCTTTTTTGGGGGATACGATCGTCGAAACCGCCTCGATAGTAGGTCCCGAGCGGGAGTACATGGATCGGGAACGGTATCGTCGGCTACTGGCGTGCATCGCGGAGATGAGCCCCACCTATCGCACCGTGCTGTATTATCATTTTGTGGAAGAAATGACCGCGCGGGAGATCGCCGATCTGCTTGGGCAGACGCTCTCCTGCACCAAACAGCGCTTGGTGCGCGGCAAGCAACTGCTGATAAACAAAATCGAGGAGGAGTGGGTACAGGATGAACTCCAAACAAACCAACGAATGGATCAAGCGTGCGCTGATCGACGTAGCTGATGCGGAGTTTGCGCCGTATGCCGCCGCCGATCACGATGCGCACTACGACTGGACGCCTTCTGCGACATTCGAGCATACGATGAACCGCTTGGCGGCGCATCATCGCCGTCCTCGGCGGTATGTGAATGCCGCCGCCAAACGGGGGCTGCTGATTGCGGTCGCCGTGCTGGCGACGATCAGCGTGGCGATGGCGGTCACCGCCGTGCGGGATCGCTCGGTGCAGCCGGTTGTGCATCCGCCTCAGGATACCCACACCGATATCGTCATTGACGCGGGGAAAGCGCCAAACGATGAGGCGCATTTGATCGCGACCTATTATACGTTGACACAAGTGCCGGAGGGCTTTCAAAAGGTCGAGGAAACGGATTTGGATCGCATCATATGGGAGGTCGTTTGGGAAGACGGTCAAAACGGCAGTATCCTATTTGATCAGCGGCGCCCCTATGGTATCAGCATGTCCATTGATACGGAAAAGCAACGGATGCAGGACATTCTGATCGGCGGCAAGAGAGGGGTGTACACCGTCACCAGCCACGGAACGGAGATCTGGCTCTGGACGGACGAGGAATATTGTTATGAGCTGAGCTTCCCGCAGGCATACCACGATTACTTTATGCGGCTGGCAAATCGCAACGAATTGCTCATTGAAGTAAAAAAAGTTGACTGAATTTGAAAATTTTTTCGATTTTTTGTAACCTATCGCCTCCATTTTCTTGTTATATATAGTGAGGGGGTTCTCCTCAATATATCATAAAATGGAGGCGTTTTCTATGAAAAAAAGGATTCTATCTTACCTGTTGGCAGCAGCGTTGTTGTTATGCGCCTGCTGGCCTGCTGCCGCGGCGACCGGCGACGGAAACATCGCGCAACCGTATTACAATAATACGGACTCTTCCAAGGTGACCTTCACCATTTCCAGCAACGGCACCGCAACGGTCTCGCTGAGATGCGTCGGCGTTTCGGGTGTGACGACCAGCATCGAGGCGGTCACGCGCATCGAGCGTCAACTGCTCACCAATGTTTGGACGAAGGTAGACATCGGTACGGAAAACAAAGAATGGGTGGACAGCACCAGCAGTTATCGTCTGCTCGCGTCGCACAGTGTGAAATTGTCTCAGACGGGCACTTACCGTGCCGTCACGACCTTCACCATCAGAGGCACCGGCGGCAGTCCCGATGTGATTGTCCACCGTGTCACCGCTACATATTGAGCGATCGGCAGGGCAAGCGTCCCTTCGCTCATCATCCATGGCACAGCATTACCGCATAGTAACGGTTGACCCTCATGCCACTCCTTGTTGTACTCTCAATATAGCAAACAGTGCAGGGCTGATCGTTTCTATATAACGGCGAACGGAAATCCGTTTGCCCATAATCAAGCGTCTCCTTTCAAGGGGGCGCTTGATTTGTTTTTGCGGCGATGGTTGGTTACGCCGATTGCCTGTGAAGACATGAAAATTCCCGACACGGGAAGGGATCTTCTCGTGTCGGGAACGTTTGGTTGATACGGCTATACCAGTTGCCCGGGCAGTTTCTGTTTCACTTTGGGCGGAAACTGTCGGTCGAATTCTTCGGCGTCCGATTCATCTACAAAATAGCCGGCAGGCGTTTTGTAGATGCCCGTGACCCCGTCGAGGAAGCCCGCCTGCAACTGCTTCAACAGGAAATACGGGACAACCTCTTCCCGCGGCTCAGCGTAGTAGTGGATGCCGCTTTTTGAGGCGATGTCAAAACCGCACTTGCCGTAAAAGTCGATGTTGCCTTCCATGCACACGGCGCCGACGCCCATCTCGGCGGCTTTGGCGAGGGCAAAATCAAGCAGAATTTTGCCGTAGCCCTTGCGCTGACAATCGGGGTGAATGCTGATCGGCCCAAAGGTCATGATCGGCAATACGCTGCCGTCGTCCGCTGCGATCTCGGCACGGACAAACATCACATGCCCGATGATCGCGCCGTCCTTTTCCATGACAAGATCGAGTTCGGGAACAAACTCCTCCCGCTCACGGAACTGATGCAGCACATAGTGCTCGGTACAGCCCGGGCGGTAGACATTCCAAAACGCCTCTCTGGTCAGATGTTCGACCGTGCGGTAGTCGGCGGGGGTTTCTCTGCGGATGGTGTAGTCATGTTTCATTTTTCATACCTCTTTCAATTGTTTGTTGTCAATTGCGAGAGGCGTTGCGAGATGTATTGGCAAGCCTCTCGCTTACCCTACAATCTCCAAGGTGTTGTTTCGTTTCAAACAGCAATTCTCCAAAAGTTTATTCGGACGCATCGTCCGTGTGTACAGTATAGCACGGGTTTTCGCGAAAAGCAACCGATATTTCAAGGATGTTTTGACTTTGTGCCAACAAACCGAAGCAGAAAGTCCGATCATGGTCAAATTGCCTGTGTTTTATCCCAGCGTCAATCACCCCCCGAATTTTGTGCAGTCTGCATCTTTCCGATTGGGGGTGGATTTTTGCCGCCGAATATGCTAAAATAGGCGTATACCGAGGAAACCGGTGGGATTTCGGCGGGCAGCCCGCCGCCTATCACCCTCTTTCTATCAACGGCACTTGCTTTATGCGCGATATCGGAAAGGACGGAGCATCATGAACATAGCGGCTTTACAGCAGGAGATCCTGCGATTGAAAAAAGAAAAGGACATCGGCATTCTGGCGCACAGCTATCAGGCACGGGAAATCGTGGAGATTGCGGATTTTACCGGCGATTCCTTCCAGCTCAGTGTGATGGCGTCCAAAGCGCCGCAGAAAACCATGATCATGTGCGGCGTGCGCTTCATGGCGGAGACGGTGAAGCTGCTCTCTCCCGAAAAGACGGTGCTGCTCGCCAACCCGACGGCGGGCTGCCCGATGGCAGAGCAGATGGACAAAGAGATGATCGCCGCCGTCAAGGCGCAATACCCCGACTACACGGTGGTCGCCTACATCAACACCACCACGGCGCTGAAAACCATCTGTGACGTGTGCGTCACGTCCTCGTCCGCGGTGAAGATCGTGAAAAAGCTGCCGAACAAGAACATCCTGTTTATTCCCGACTGCAATCTCGGCGCGTATGTCGCCGAGCAAGTGCCGGAAAAGACCTTCAAGCTGCTGCAAGGCGGCTG
Source organism: uncultured Oscillospiraceae bacterium (assembly GCA_905203795.1). Taxonomy (GTDB): domain Bacteria; phylum Bacillota; class Clostridia; order Oscillospirales; family Acutalibacteraceae; genus CAJKXG01. The sequence continues at coordinate 5,777 of CAJKXG010000031.1, forward strand.
CCCGATCCACGCGCGCGTGTCCCGCGTCGAAGTGGAGCAGGCGAAGCAGGCGCATCCCGACGCGGAGGTGTTGGTGCACCCCGAATGCACGCCGGATGTGTTGGCGCTGGCGGATTTTGTCGGCTCGACCTCCGCGATCATGCAGTATGCGGAACAGTCGGCGCGGCGTGAATTCATCATCGGCACGGAGATCAGCATCGCGGAGCATCTCTCTTACACCTGTCCGGACAAATGCTTCTATCCGCTTTCCAAAAATCTGATCTGCCCGAACATGAAAGCAACGACATTGACGGACGTTTACCGTGCGGTGATCGGCGAAGGCGGCGAGGACATACAGTTGGACGACCAAACCATGATCGCCGCCCGTCGCTGCATCGACCGCATGATCGAACTTGGCTAAAGGAGAACAATATGACGAAACGAGCGCTCATCGCCATGAGCGGCGGTGTGGATTCCAGCGTGGCGGCATTTTTGATGCAGGAACAGGGATACGACTGCATCGGTGCGACGATGAAGCTGTTTCACAACGAGGATATCGGCGTTTCCAAAGAGCATTCGTGCTGTTCGCTGGACGATGTGCAGGACGCACGCTGTGTGGCGGATGCGCTGGGGATACCGCATTACGTATTCAATTTCTCCGAGCGGTTTCGCGAGGATGTGGTGGAGCGGTTTGTGCAGGCGTATGAAAACGGCGCAACGCCCAACCCCTGCATTGACTGTAACCGCTATCTGAAATTTCAAAAGCTGTTTCAGCGGGCGCGGGAGCTTTCGTGCGACTATGTGGTCACGGGTCATTACGCGCGTATTGATTTCGACGAGAACACCGGTCGCTATCGGCTGAAACGGGCGGTCGATCCCGATAAGGATCAGAGCTATGTGCTGTACACCATGACGCAGGAGCAGCTCGCGCACACGCAGTTCCCGCTCGGCGGCATGTGTAAGCCGGACGTGCGCGCCATCGCGGAAGCACACGGGTTTGTGAACGCCCGCAAGCACGACAGCCAAGACATTTGCTTCGTCCCCAACGGCAAATATGCGGATTTTATCGAGCAGCACACCGGCAAGATCTATCCGGACGGCGATTTTGTGGACGGCGACGGGCGGGTGCTGGGACGGCACAAAGGCATTATCCGCTACACCGTCGGGCAGCGGAAAGGGCTGGGGCTGGCGCTGCCCGCACCGCTGTATGTGCAAAAGGTCGATCCCGCGACCAACACGGTGGTGCTCAGCGAGGAGGCGGCGCTGTTTTCGCGCGAATTGACGGCGGGCGACATCAACCTCATCACCGTCGAGCGTATCGAACAGCCGATGCGGGTCAAGGCGAAGGTGCGGTATCGCCAGCCGGCGCAGTGGGCGACCGTCACGCAGACGGATGACGACACGCTGCATATCGTGTTCGACGAGCCGCAGCGCGCCATCACCCGCGGGCAGGCGGTGGTGCTGTACGACGGCGACTGCGTGGTCGGCGGCGGACGCATCCGATAAAGAACGGCATATAAGAAGCGCTCCCGATAACGGGAGCGCTTTTCTTACTTATTGCACCATCATTTGAGCAGGCGGAAACTGCCGATGAGGGGCAGCTCTTTCGCCTGTCCGTTGGCGGCGTTGACGATGCCAAGGATCATCAACACGAGCAGCAGAATCCCCAGCGCGGCGGAGATCAGGGCAACGATCAGCGCACCGACCACGGGAATGAACCCCAAAATAACGCCCAGCACCGATGTGACGACGCCGACCGCCACGTCCACGATCAACAACACCAACCCTTGATTGGCGTGGAAACGGGCAAACTTGGAATTCGGCGCGGCGAGGATCGGGATCAGCACCAGAATGCCGATATATGCGAAAATCGCCATGATCTTGTTCTGCTGGATATCCGCCGGATCAAATTCCGCGGTGGTATCCGCCGTGTTGTTGAAATCGTTTGCGAAATTGACCGCCGCCGGTGCGACCGGCGTGCCGCAGGACGGACAAAATTTCTGATCGTCGGCGAGTTGTGTGCCGCATTTTCTGCAAAAAGCCATGATTCCTGCCTCCTACTGCGTCTTTTCTTCTCCTACTATAGCAGAATGCGCCGAAAAACGCAAGGAAAAAGTTTCCGTCAATCCAGTTCGACCTGACCGGTATACAGCGTGTAATACCGCCCTTTTTGCGCGAGCAGTTCCTCGTGACTGCCGCGTTCGATGATCTCGCCGTGCTCCAGCACCATGATCGCGTCCGCGTTGCGCACCGTGGACAGACGGTGGGCAATGACAAAGGTGGTGCGGTTTTTCATCAGCCGATCCATGCCGTGCTCGATGTGCCGCTCGGTGCGGGTATCCACCGAACTGGTGGCTTCGTCCAACACCAAAATCGGTGCTTTGCTCAGCGCCGCCCGCGCGATATTCAGAAGCTGCCGCTGTCCCTGCGACAGGTTCACACCGTCGCCTTCCAGCATGGTGTTGTAGCCGTCGGTCAGACGCATGATGAACGAATGCGCGCTGGCTGTCTTGGCGGCGGCGATGACCTCTTCGTCGGTCGCGTCCAGCCGCCCGTAGCGGATGTTTTCCATCACCGTGCCGGTGAACAGGTGGGTATCCTGCAACACCATGGCGATGTTTTGGCGCAGAAAATCGCGTTGCAAATGCCGCACTTCCACGCCGTCGATGGTGATGCTGCCCTCCTGAATATCGTAGAAACGGTTGAGCAGATTGGTGATGGTGGTCTTGCCCGCGCCGGTCGAGCCGACAAAGGCGATCTTTTGCCCGGGCTTGGCGTACAGCGAGATGTTTTTCAGGATCACCTTGTCGGGATCGTAGCCGAACGTGACATTCTCCAGCTTGACCATGCCCTTCATCTCCGGCAGCACCACCGCGTCCTCGTCATCCGGCTGCTCCGGCTCACGCGCCATGACGGCAAACACGCGTTCCGCGCCCGCCAGCGCCGAGAAGATGGTGGCGACCTGCTGGGACAGCTCGTTGATCGGGCGGCTGAACTGACGCGCGTAGTTGACAAACACCGTCAAACCACCCACATCAAAGCGCCCGAGCGCACACAACACGCCGCCGACGCCCGCCGTGACCGCGTAGCTGATCTGCGAGAGATTGCCCATGATCGGGCCCATCACGCCGCCGAAGAATTGGGCGTACAACTGTTTATCGCGCAGATCGTCGTTCAGCAGCGCAAACTCCTCGCGGCACGCCTCCTCGTGACAGAACACCTTGACGACCTTCTGACCCGTGACGGATTCCTCGATATAGCCGTTGACCGCGCCGAGCGCCGCCTGCTGGGCGCTGTAATGGCGGCGACTGCGACCCGCGATAAAGCCGGCCGCTTTCATAAACAGCGGCACAAACACCACCGTGATCAGCGTCAGCCAAATATTGGTGTAGAGCATCATCACCAGCGTGCCGATCAGGTTGATCGTGCCGGATACCATGCTGAGCAGTGTGTTGTCCAGCATCGTGCCGATATTGTCCACATCGTTGGTGAACCGGCTCATGATCTCGCCGTTGCTCTCGTTATCGTAAAACCGCACCGGCAGCCGCTGCAGCTTGCTGAACAGGTCGTTGCGCAGCTGCTCGATGGCGCGCTGCGAAATACCGATCATCAGCCGCCCCTGCACATACGACGTGATCACGCCGACCACGTACACCGCTGCCAGCACGCCCAAGGCAAGCAGAAACAGATGCAACGCACCGAAATTCGCGCTGCTCTTATCCAAAAACTCGTTGATGATGGGACGCAGCATATACGAACCGGCAAGCTGAGAGGCGGTGCTGAACAGCATACACACCAGCACCACGATCAGCCGCGCTTTGTAGGCGGACACATAGGTCAGCAATTGGCGAATGGTCGCGCCGGCGTTTTTGGGTTTGCCGACGGGACGGCGACCGCCCCGTCCGCCGCCCGGTCCGTGCCCGGGTCCGCCCA
>CAJKXG010000032.1 GCA_905203795.1 uncultured Oscillospiraceae bacterium
CGCCGCTTTCACTTTGACGGGAGCGGGCGTGTGCGCGACCAGCAGCGCCACATCCTCGCGGGTCGCCCCGCCGACGGAAAAGCCGGTGGAGGTTTTGATGTAATCCGCCCCGCCGCGCGCCACCGCCGCGCACATGCGGATTTTTTCTTCCTCGGTCAGCAGGCAGGTCTCGACGATCACCTTCAGCACCCGTCCGTCGCACGCCTGCTTCACGGCGGCGATCTCTGCGGCGATGGCGTCATCGTCGCCGTCCTTCACCCAGCCGAGATTGACCACCATGTCGATTTCATCTGCGCCGTTTGCCACCGCGTCCGCCGTTTCCGCGCACTTGGCGGCGGTGGTGGCGTAGCCGTTCGGAAAACCGATGACGGTGCACAGTCGCAGTCGGTCGCCGACATATGCTTTCGCCTGTGCGACATACGACGGCGGCAGACACACCGACGCGACGCCGAACCGCATCCCCTCGTCGCACAGCGTGCGGATGTCCGCCCAAGTGGCTGTCGGGGAAAGTTGGGTGTGATCCACATGGGACAGAATTTCGGTCAGTTGCATGAAAATCGCTCCGTTCCTTATAAAATGTGTCGTATGCACGGAAATACCCGCATAGAACTTCTATAAATGCAGTATACCACGCGTTTGGGGAAAAAGGCAAGATTTGTATGCGGGCGGCAGCGGCGATCCGCCTGCCAAACCGTCAAAATCGCACAAAAAGTCATCAAAATAAGTATATTTCCTATTGACAGCGCCAAAGTGTTTATGATATGATAACGGTACATTTTGGCAGAACATGAAAATCGGTACAAGTGACGGAACCTGCTCACGGGCTGTCGTTCTGATAAGGAACGGCGGCGTCATTATTTATTAAGGATTATATTTATTGCACTGCACATGTGGCTGATAGCCGAAAGGAGTGGCTGACGAATGCAGCGATGGATAGCCTGTTTTCTGATCGTGGCGATGCTGACGGGGCTGACCGCGTGCGGCGGCGGCGGAACAAGCTCGACGCCTGCTCCGACCGGCAGCACGACTGCCTCCGAAGGCGGGGATACGACCGCATCGGCGGCGGATACGACTACCGCGACGGAGGAGACCGGTACGCCCGTGACCAATGAAAGCGGCGAGACCGTGACCGATCCGCAGGGCAGCATCGTGACCAATCCGCCCGCGACGACTGCGTCCGGCAGCACTGCTTCCCCCACGTCCGGCGGGGTGACGACCGCCGCGCCGACCAAAACACCGAATACCACCGGGCAGAATACCACCCATACGCCCGATCGGACAAATCCCACCTCCGTGCCGGATACACCGACGCCCCCGAAGGATGTGTATCAGGGCATTGTGCCGAGCAGCGCGCAGGCGGGCACGTCCTTTGCCAATATCAGCAAAGCACCCGCCGATAAAGCCGTTACCGTGACGAACAGTACCAAGCAGTTCGGACGGTTTCTGATCACGACGGCGGATAACGCGGGGCTGCCGTTCAATGTCGCGTGCTATGTGAACGACAGCACGGTTTCGGCGGTGCTGCCCGCAGGCACAGATCTGTCCCGCATCAAAGTGAATTTCACGTATTACGGTGCGAAAGTGCTGTATAACGGCGCGGAAGCGGTGTCGCGGCAGACGGTGTTCAATTTCACCAAGCCGGTAACGCTGACGCTGCAAGCCAAGGACGGTTCGACCAAGGCTGTCACTGTCACCATCGAAACGCTGCATACCGGATTGCCTTCGGTCAGCCTCGCCACTGACAATTACGCGGCGATCACCTCCAAGACGGAGTATATCGGCATGGGACTGTACGTGGGCGGCGGCGATAAGAGCGTTTGCTCCTACGCGGCGACGACGGCGGTGCGCACCACCGGCTCGGTCAAGGGTCGCGGCAACACCACATGGGTGTTTGACAAAAAGGGCTATACTGTCCGGCTGGACACGCAAAAGGCGCTGCTGGACATGGGCGCGTCCAAGGATTGGGTGCTGTTGGCGCTGCATCAGGATAAATCGCTGCTGCGCAACTATACCGCCGCCTATTTGTCCGAGCAGTTGGGTCTGCCGTACACGATGAAGGTGCGGCCGGTGGATATGTGGCTGAACGGCAGTTATGTCGGCACGTACGCGCTGGTCGAGAAGATCGAGTTGGAGGAATCGCGCGTCAACATCACGAAGTTTGATCCTGCCGCCGCGGTCAACAAGGTCGGCTACATACTGGAGTTTGACGCTCATATCAACGACGTCCCCGCTTCGCAAAAGAACGCGTGGAAACCGATCGGCAAGGGCTATTATGATTCCGTGGAAAACGAGACGTTTATCCATCTGACCACCATCGGCGATTACTGGATCATCATCCGGCAGCCGGCGGCAAAGAATCTGAAGGCGGAGCATGTCAACTACATCTACGCTGTGCTGGAGAATGCGATGAAAGCGCTCAAATCCGGCAAATACAGCGATATGGCCGCCTATCTGGATGTGGATTCGTTCGCCAAATGGTACGTGCTGGAAGAATTGATGAACAACCCCGACGCGGCGATGAAGAGCAGTGTGTACATGTATCTCGATGTCGGCGGCAAGCTGACGATGGGTCCCGTGTGGGATTTCGACACCTCCTCCGGCAACAGCAATGCGTCCGCGAGCACATCGGCGCATCCGTTGTATGACAGCGCCAACGGCTGGTTCTCCTATCTGTTCAAGTGCAGCGAGGCACGGGCCATGGTCAAGACCAACTGGAACAAGCTGCACGGCATCGTGAACAATGTCGGCAGCATGATCGACCGCTCGGCGAATATGCTGGAGGCTTCGGCGGAGCTGAACTTCAAGCGCTGGAACATTCTGAATAAGGCGGTGGGCAGCAACCCGACCGCCGTGGTACAGGCGAACACCTATGCCAAGCAGGTGGCGCTGCTCAAAGAGTATCTGTCCGCGCGCAACGGGGCGTTGAACACGTTTATCAGCGGACTGTAACATCGGCAAATTCTTTTCGGAAAGGAGGACACGGCTGCTCCATGAGTCAGGTATTCAATCGCTACGAGAAAAAATATTTGCTGGACGAGGACACCTACCACCGCGTGCAGGAACGACTGGCGGGGCATATGGTGGCGGATAAATTCGGCGACGGTGACGGCAGCTATGTCATCCACAATCTGTATCTGGACACCGACGATGACTGGTTTATCCGCGATTCACTCCAGCATCCGCGTTATAAAGAAAAATTGCGGCTGCGCTGTTACGGCGAACTGGACAATCGTTCCCCTATTTATTTTGAGATCAAAAAAAAGGTCAATCGGCGGGTGAATAAGCGCCGCGTCATCCTGACCATGCCGGAGATCATGACGTTTATCGAGACGCATCAACCGCCGGCGGATTCGGATCAGAACGAGCAGGTGCTGAAAGAGATCGCCTACATACTGGATGGCAAAAGTCCGTATCCCAAGGTTATGCTGTCGTATGACCGCAAGGCGTATTTTGTGCCGCAGGACAACGATTTGCGCGTCACGTTCGACACCAACATCCGCGCCCGCCGCACCGAGCTGGACTTCGATCACGAGTCCTACGGGCGGCTGGTACTGCCGCCGAAAAAGTACATTATGGAAGTGAAGTTCGGGTACGCCTATCCCCTGTGGCTGGCGCGTGTGTTCTCCGAACTGGGCTTGTCCCGCATCAATTATTCCAAATACGGCAACGAATACCGGCAGTATCTGCACAATCGGTATTTATACGGTGATTATTCGCCGCGATAATCAAAGGAGGATTTTTATTCATGCTGTTCCAAGTTATTTCCGCATTGTTTTCTCTTTCCCCCACGACCACCGGCGATCTGGCAGATTTCACCAATCCCACGCCTGCGACGGATGTCCTGACCGAGCATCCCTTTATGGCGTTTCTGGTGGTAGCGGTGTTCTGTCTCATTTTCGGCGCAATCGTGGCGCTTGTCTATGCCCGCACACAGCGCGATGAGCCGCTGTCCACCAACTTTGTGCTGACGTTGTCGGCGTTGCCCATGGTCATTGCCATTTTGGTGATGCTGGTCAGCGACAACATCGCCCGCGCGTTCAGCTTAGCGGGCATCTTTGCGCTGGTACGTTTCCGCAGTGTCCAAAGCGATCCGAAGGATCTGACCTCCGTGCTGTTCTGCATGGCGATCGGTCTGGCGGGCGGTCTGAAGCTGCTCGCGTACAGTGCATGCGGCGTGGTGCTGTTTGCCGTGCTTATGATCGCCGCGTGGCTGCTGAAAGGCATAGGCGGCAGCAGCCGTACCCGTTGCCGCATCAAGATCACGGTGCCGGAGAATATGTGCTGGGAGGACACCTTCAACGAGGTGTTGGAAAAGTACACCAAAAAGTGCGTGCTGGCGCGCATCAAGACGGTGGAGCTCGGTTCGTTCTTTGAACTGGCGTATGATGTGACACTGCGCCCGGATGTCGATGAAAAAGCGATGATCGACGAGCTGCGGCAGCGCAACGGCAATCTCACGATTCTGGTGAACAAACAGCCGGATTACGCCTATGGCGCGTAACAGGCAGAAATAAAGAAAATAAAATCCGCGGACACCCAGTTGGGTTTCCGCGGATTTTTTGGCATTTCGCTCTTATCCGCACAGATATTTGTGAGTAGTGGATAGTGTTTTTGCGGAAAGCGGCGGAAAAATCTCCGCTTGTGCCCTTTACATGGTCAGGGAAGTTGTGCTACAATAAACATGTATGTAAAAATGTAAAAAGGGGACGATGGGCTTGTCAGAAAAAATTACCAGCGAGAATATTTTTCATCTGGAAAATCGGGTCGCACCGCTGAAACTCATCCCGCTGCAAAGCAGTCGGGAACTGACCGAAAAGATCGACCACTATTTGGTCAACTGGGCGGCGGGCAGCTTTTACGCAGAGGATACGTTTATCGTGGAATCCGAGTGTCCGCGGTTTTCCTCCGGAGACGGCAAGGGCATCATCAAATCCAGCATCCGCGGCGACGATTTGTATATCATCGTGGATGTCGGCAACTATGACTGCACGTATAAAATGTTCGGTCGCAAGAACGCCATGTCGCCCGACGACCACTATCAGGATCTCAAACGCGTGATCCAGGCGACCAGCGGCAAAGCCCACCGCATCAACGTCATCATGCCGATTTTGTACGGCGGTCGTCAGCATCGCCGCAACTATCGCGAATCGCTGGACTGCGCGGTCGCGCTGCAGGAATTGCAGGCGATGGGCGTGTCCAATATCGTCACCTTCGACGCGCACGATCCCCGCGTACATAACGCGATTCCGCTGATGGGTTTCGACAACGTGATGCCGTCCTATCAAGTGCTGAAAGCACTGTTCCATGCCTTCCCCGACATTCAGGAGGATCGCGATCATCTCATGATCGTCAGCCCCGACGAAGGCGCGATGAACCGCAACATGTACTATGCGTCCGTGCTGGGCGTGGATCTGAGCATGTTCTATAAACGCCGCGATTATTCGCAGGTGGTGAACGGTCGCAACCCCATCGTCGCCCACGAATATCTCGGCAATTCCGCCGAGGGCAAGGATGTGTTTATCGCCGACGATATCATTTCCTCCGGCGAATCCATGCTGGACATTGCGTATGAGCTGAAAAAACGCCGCGCGAAACGCATTTTCTGCTACGGCACGTACCCGCTGTTCACCAACGGTCTGGATACTTTTGATAAGGCGTATGAGGACGGCTTGATCACCGGCGTGTTCGGCACCAACCTTACCTATCGGTCGCCGGAGCTGTTGTCTCGCCCGTGGTTCTTCGAGGTGGATGTGTCCAAATACATCGCCTATTTCATCGCGGCGCTCAATCACGACATGTCGGCGAGCATGATTATTGATCCGCATGAGAAGATCAAGCAGTTGCTTGCCGATCGCAAGGGATAACAGAAGGAAGTAAAATGGCATGAATGACTATGATGTATTGATTGCCGGCAGCGGCGTGGCGGGGTTGTATGCCGCGCTGAATTTCGCGCCCAACGTGCGGGTGCTGGTGATCGCCAAAAAAGAGTTGACGCTGTGCAACAGCTTTTTGGCGCAGGGCGGCGTAGCGGCTGTGGTGGACAAGGAGCACGACGATTACCGTCTGCACATCGCCGACACGCTGATCGCGGGCGGATACAAAAACGATTTGCGCAGTCTGGAAATTTTGGTCAACGAAGGTCCTGAGGACGTGCTGCGTCTGATGAAAGAAGTGGGCGTGGAGTTTGACCGCGACGAGTCGTCGCATATTTCCATGACGCTGGAGGGCGGGCATTCCCGTCGCCGCATCCTGCATCACAAGGATTCAACCGGTCGCGAGATCACCGAAAAGCTGCTGCTTGCCGTGCAGCAACGCGAAAATGTCACGATTCGGGCGAATACGCAGCTTGTATCCTTGGTGCCGTCGGGCGGCGGCTTCTGGGCGCAGATGCTGACGCCGGAGGGGCCGCAGTCGGTGTCCTGCTCGTATGCGGTGCTGTGTACGGGCGGCATCGGGCGCGTCTATCCCTACACTACCAATTCCGCCATCGCGACCGGCGACGGTATCACGCTGGCGTATGAGCTTGGCGCGCGGATCAAAAACCTGTCATTTGTGCAGTTCCACCCCACGGCGTTTGCCGCGGCGGCGGGACGTGAACGGTTTCTCATTTCGGAAGCGGTGCGCGGCGAAGGCGCTTTGCTGCTCAACTGCCGCCACGAGCGGTTTATGGAACGGTATGATCCGCGGCTGGAATTGGCGCCGCGCGATGTGGTGTCCCGCTGTATCATGCAGGAGGCGGCCGCGACCGGCAGCGAAGATTTCTATCTGGATATCCGGTTCCGCGGTGCGGAGTTTATCCGCAACCGCTTCCCCATGATCTATCAGCGTTGTCTGGAGGAGGGTGTGGATATCACCACCGATCTCATCCCCGTGTTCCCCTGCCAGCATTATCTGATGGGCGGTATCGACGTGAGTGTGTACGGCGACACGACGGTGGACAGGCTGTATGCGGCCGGCGAGTGTTCGCACACCGGTGTGCACGGTTTGAACCGTTTGGCGAGCAATTCTCTGTTGGAAGCGCTGGTTTTTGCCCGTCGCACCACCTACGATATCAGCCGCCGTATGCGGCATGAGGAAAGCGGCGTGACCGCGCCTGCACCGGCGTTTACGACGGCGGGACGTCCGTTGCCGCACGGTTATCGCACCGAAATTCGCTCGATTATGCAAAAGGCGTGGTTTGTCATCCCCGATTACGAGGCGGCGAAAAGCGGCTTGCAGCGTGCGGAGGAGATCCTGACCGATCTGCGCACCGGCGGCTACGCCATCACCCCCGATTTTGTGGAAGCCAAGAGTCTCGCCACGGTGTGTACCATCATTCTCCGCGAAGTGACAGAAAAGCAGGGGTAGGTTTTTGTATGTCAAGGGGTATATTTACGGATAGAAAAATTCAATGATTTTATACAGTTTGGAGTGAAACGGCATGGTTTTGCCGCAGTTTTACGTGGACGATGTGATTCGCCGCGCGCTGACAGAGGATATCCACTATCTGGATACCACGACCGATCTGATGATTGCCGAGGATGCACGTTCGACCGCGCGGTTTGTGGCGAAGGCGGACGGCGTGGTATGCGGACTGGATGTGGCGCTGCGGGTGTTTCGTCTGCTGGATGATACGTTTTCGGCAGAGGTGCTCGCGGGCGAGGGTACGACTGTGACAGCGGGCGATGTGATCGCCACCTTTTCCGGTAACACACGCTGTCTGCTCAAAGGCGAACGCACGGCGCTGAATTTGCTGCAACACATGTCCGGCATCGCGACCGCGACGCATCGCGCGGTCGAATTGGTGGCGGGCACACGCGCCGCCATCACCGATACCCGCAAAACGCTGCCCGGTCTGCGCGCGCTGGAAAAATACGCGGTGACGGTGGGCGGCGGTAAAAATCACCGCTTTAATCTGTCGGACGGCGCGATGCTGAAGGATAATCATATCGACGCGGCGGGCGGCATCCTCACAGCGGTGGCGATCATCCGCGGCAAGCTGGGACACATGGTCAAGCTGGAAGTGGAAACGCGCACACTGGCGGAGGTCGAACAGGCGCTGACGGCGGGCGCGGATGTGATCATGCTGGACAACATGGATTGCGACACCATGCGGCAGGCGGTCGCGATGGTGAACGGTCGCGCGCTGCTGGAAGCCAGCGGCGGCATTACGGATGCGACGCTGCGCGCCGTGGCGGAGACCGGTGTGGACATCATTTCCATCGGTGCGCTCACCCATTCTGTGAAAGCGCTGGATATTTCCATGCGTATTGATCTGTAAGCGAGGGATATATATCATGAAAGATCGTATTTATGTAGGCGTCAACGACCACGATATCGACTTATTTGAGGGGCAGTATATTGTGCCGAACGGCATGGCGTACAATTCGTATGTCATTGCCGATGAACAGATCGCGGTGTTGGACACGGTGGACACGCGGTTTGTCGATGTGTGGCTGCACAATATCGCGGCGGCAGTGGGGACACGGCAGCCGGCGTATCTGATCGTGCAGCATATGGAGCCGGATCATTCCGCCGGTATCCTGCGGTTTGCCGAAACGTATCCCGAGGCGGTGATCGTCGCGTCGGCAAAGGCGTTCGGCATGATACAGCAGTTTTTCGGCGGCGATTTTGCTGACCGCCGTGTGGTGGTCGGCGAGGGCGACACGCTGTCGCTCGGCACACACACGCTGTCGTTCATCACCGCGCCGATGGTGCATTGGCCGGAGGTCATCATGACCTATGATAGCTGCGACAAGACGCTGTATTCCGCCGATGCGTTCGGCAAGTTCGGCGCGCTGGATGCGGATGAGGACTGGGCGTGCGAGGCGCGGCGATATTATTTCGGCATCGTCGGCAAATACGGCGCACAGGTACAGGCGCTGCTCAAAAAAGCCGCCGCGCTGGATATCCAAACCATCTGCCCGCTGCACGGACCGACGCTGACCGATGACCTCGGCTATTATCTCGGGCTGTATCACACGTGGTCGTCCTACGGCGTGGAGACGGAGGGTGTGATGATCGCGTACACCTCTGTTTACGGCAACACGAAACAAGCGGTGGAGCAGCTTGCCGACAAGCTGAAGGCGAACGGCTGTCCGAAAGTCGCGGTGAACGATCTGGCGCGGTGCGATATGGCGGAGGCGGTAGAGGACGCGTTCCGTTACGGCAAGCTGGTGTTGGCGACGACCACTTATAACGCGGATATTTTCCCGTTTATGCGCACGTTTATCGAGCATCTGACCGAGCGGAATTTCCAAAATCGCACGGTGGGCTTGATCGAAAACGGCACATGGGCGCCGATGGCAGCGAAGGTCATGCGGCAGATGTTGGAGAAATCGAAAAATCTCTGCTTTACGGACACGACGGTGTCCATCAAATCCGCGTTGAACGCGGATACGGCGGCGGCGCTGGACGCGCTGGCGGCGGAGCTTTGCCGCTGAATTTGACAGTTGCAACCGAGGAGTGCTTCAAAACGGGAGATGCTCCTCGGTTTTTTTGTTCCGAAAGGAGGATATGACATGCAAGAAGTACGTCAGGACGCGCCGGAGCGCGTGGTGCTGGTGTCCATCGACACCGGCGAATTTGATGTGGACACGTCGCTTGCCGAATTGACGGAATTGACCAAAACGGCGGGCGGCGAGGGGGGCGCAGAGCTTACGCAAAA
>CAJKXG010000033.1 GCA_905203795.1 uncultured Oscillospiraceae bacterium
TGTCGTTCCTGAAGACGAAGTGGCAAAAAATACAATACTTGATGAAATCAGTGAAACCGATGCGATGATGAAACTGGATACTGCTGCATACAATACCGATATTTGCAATTGTTGTTATCAGTACTTAACAACAAATAAAACGCAGTTTTTAACAAATGCGTAAGACGATATATACTACTTTTACTTACTCTTTCCTCGTTTCTGCTCCGTTTGGTTACTCTCCGCCAGAAAAAGCACGCGAAAGCGTGCTTTTTTCAATGAAATTTGCCCTTTAGGCAAGTGAAATAGCTTCGTTATGAAATATTTGCTCCGCAAATGTGAAATGTTCGCTGCGCGAACGTGGGCAAATTTCATTTCACATCTCATGAAATGAGATATTTCACAATTCACGACAGTGAATTATTTCACATTTTGCCGTAGGCAAAATATTTCACTGCTACTCTTATGTTGCCATTGTGCTATTTCGTCGTATAATCCAATCCCCTCGATGCATCCGTGTTAAGGGGATTTTTTATTTATACTCTTGATTTTCGTTATTCTCTTTTTACATTTTCTGCGATTTTTTCGGATAAAAAGGGAACAGAGAAACGTTACATCCAGCGGTACAAATTTATATATAATGCCACGCCTTGTTTATTTCTGTTTATCATGTTATAATAAACTTGTGGTGATTATATGAACAAAACGGTAGGTTGTTGGAGCAGAATGCGAAAATACTCTGAACACAAAATGCCTGGCGAATGTTTGCAAGGCAGAATCCGATACGGTTGCACTACCTATGTCGGCATAGACAATTGCAAAGTATTGGATATCTGTATAGACGGCGGACAGATTCAGCGGTTTTCTTTGGAAACCGTCAGCACGTATTTTATCAACAACGGATTCACAGAGAACACACATCCTTGGCCGATATTTACATCATATCCTTTTACAGATCATAGACCCAACGCCCCCTTGATGCATCCGCATCGAGGGGGTTTTTTGCTTATAAAACCGCCACAGGCTGCGCCTGCGGAGCAGCCGGCGGGGAGTACAAGACCTCCGTTGCAAAATAAAAGCAACGCCGGTGTGCGGTTGGCGTTGCTTTTGCACCTTTCGGTGCGGTTGGTATCACGCCCCATTTTAGAGCCGTTGTTCATATTTTATGTTTTACATGGAGGCACGACATCCGATTTTTTCGCAGAGTTACGCAATCCGAGAAAAGAAAATGCCCATATAAACATGTTTGATTATAACATAATCAGACAAAAAATGCAAGAGGTTTTACAAGAAAATACTGTTTTAAATGAAAATGATTTTGCTTTTTTCATTCCAAAGTTATGCTTTACCCGTTTTAGTCCGTCAATTCAGCCGTCAAAATCGGCTCTTAAAAATAGTATCCGTGCAGAAACGCTGCAGAAAATACAAAATGCCAAAGGAGAATGCAAAATGTCAAGACGAGGAGAAAACATTTACAAGCGAAAGGACAATCGGTGGGAAGGCAGGTATATGAAAGGCTGCGATTATCAAGGAAAAACGCAGTTTGGTTATGTCTATGCTAAAACCTACCGTGAGGTAAGAGAAAAATTGAACGCCTGCAAGCAGGCATCGGCTGCTAAACCCGTGCCTGCTAAAAAGAACTTTGGCGTTTTCTGTGACGAGTGGCTGCTGCTTTCCCGCAGCCGCGTCAAAGAATCCACCTATGTAAAATACCATACTATCACAACCAATCATATTAAGCCGAAGCTGGAAAAGCTTCTCCCGCAATATCTCAACACCGTTGTGATCGAGGAATTCAGCCATGATTTGCTGATGGAAGGGTTGTCGGTGAAAACCGTGCGGGATATCCTGACGGTTCTGCGTTCGGTTCTCAAATATTGCCGCCGTCAGATCGGCACTTCGTTCCCGGATATAGAGATCGTTTATCCGAAAGAGCGAAAGAAGGAAATGCGTGTACTCACCCTTGAGGAGCAGACAACGTTTATGCAGTATCTTTTGTGCGATATGGATGCTGCCAAATTCGGCGTTCTGCTCGCGCTGCTCACGGGGATGCGCATAGGCGAGGTTTGCGCTCTCAAATGGGAAGACGTTTCAATCGAAAATAAAACCATTCATGTCGGCTCTACCATGCAAAGGCTGCAAACCCTTGATAATCATGCCGACTCTAAAACACGGATTGTGATCGGCGATACGAAGAGCCAAACATCCGATCGGATTATACCGCTGACGGAATACGCTGTTGAACTATGCGAAAAAATGAATCCGAAAAACAGCGCCGCATATATCCTGACAGGAGAAGCACAGCGGTATCTTGAACCGAGAGCCTTGCAGTATAAGCTTGCCAAGTACACGGAAGCGTGCGGACTGAAGGATGTCCATTTCCACGCGCTGCGCCATACCTTCGCCACCCGGTGTGTCGAGGTCGGATTCGAGATTAAATCTCTTAGTGAAATATTGGGACATGCCAGCGCAAAGGTCACGCTCGACCGCTATGTCCATTCATCGCTGGAGCTGAAACGGACGAATATGGACAAGTTGTCTGCTGTCGGTTTCTGATTTAAGCCGTCAAAATGAGCAGTCGGGATTCCGCTTTATCCTTTGCTTTAGAGGAATTTGAAGCCTGTTTATCATATTGCGTAACTCTGCGAAAGAGAGCGCACAAAGGAGAAAATCCGCTGTCGGCAGATGAAAAAACGAATCTGCACCTGTTTTGGATTCCGTTCTTCCCAAAGAAATGATCCGATCCTTTTCAGACGGCGGGCAATACCAGTTTACCCAATTGAGCGAAAAATAAACGATGTTGAAGGAGGTGTCTCTGTTGCAAAGAAAAGAAAAAAAGAAAATAAGAATTGTAATCATCATTCTGTCCGTCCTGTTGGCGGTCAGTCTGCTCTTCCTGGCCGGAATCCTCATATACAATCATTTTTCTGATGCACAGCCTGTTTCGGTGACGGTGCCGGATAACATCATCACGCCGGAGAAAGACGAAACGACGTCGCAAACGACATCGCAACAGACGGACACAAGCAAAAACAATAACGCCGATGAGAACAGTAACGGCAGCGCAAGCGAAACGACAACCGTATCACCATCCGTAACCAGTCCATCAGACGCGGATGTAACGGCAACGGCTCTTTCGCTCCATGACCGCAACGCGGATGACAATACGCCGTTTCAGGTCGGCAATATGTTCCCCGGCGACAGCGAAACAAAATATTACTGTGTGCGTGTTTCCCACAAGGGCGATGTGATCCTCCGATTTCATGCGGATATCCGCCCCGAGTATGAAAAACTTGCCGAGGTGCTGTGTTGCCGCATCACTTTGCCCGAAAACGGCGAAGTGCTCTATGACGGTCTGATGCGGGATATGCCCGCATCGCTGAATCACGCATTGCGGACAAGTACCAGCACGACAAGCGAGGTCTACTATGAGATTACCGCTTATTTAGACACAAGCGTCGGTAACGCGTATATGAATAAGGATCTGATCGCCGACTTCCGTTGGTGGGTGGAGGAAACGGGAAATCTTGATGCTCCGCAGACGGGCGATCCTTTCAATCTCTATTTGTGGCTTTGCCTTGCTTCCGGCTCATTGTTCCTGCTGATTCTGCTTTGTAAAAAGCGCAAAAAGGAGGATGCAGTCAATGAACGATAACAGCAAAACCGCCAAGAAGCTGACCGGTAGCATCATTGCCGTGGTTGTTTTGGCACTCTGCCTGTGTATCACCACTTTTGCCCTCGTGTGGGCGACGGTTTCGGTGGACAATAATCTGTTTCATACCGGCACAGTAAAAGTAAATCTGAATGATGGCAAGCCGGTTATAGAAGAACACGAATTCCTGTTTGAACCCGGTATGACGGTACAGAAGGACTTCTTTATTGAAAACCAAAGCACATGGGATGTTTACTACAAGCTGTATTTTAACAATGTTGAAGGCGGTCTTGCCGATGTGCTGGAAATCACCGTTACGGACGGAGAGAAAACATTGTATCAAGGGACAGCGGCGGCGCTTAACCGCACGGATGTGGGAGCCGCGGACGATATCCTCCGACTGAACGAACGGCGGGAATTAACCGTCTATTTCCATTTCCCCGAAGAAGCGGGAAACAGCGCACAGAATCTGACGTTGACATTTGATATGTGCGCAGACGCAGTACAGACGAAGAACAACCCAAACAAGTTGTTTGACTAAGGAGTAAACCATGAAAATTGGGAAAAAATGTAAATTTTTCGGGAGGGCGCTTATGAACCCTCCAGCGAACAAATACTCCGACCATGTAAACACCGAGAAATGTATTTTGTGCGGTAACGATACCGAAATTCCTGTATCCGCACCGATAGACTACAGAAAATATTATATCCAAGGTTGCGGACAGCTTTGTAAGGATTGTTACCACACGCTGAAATTGGCAAGTAATTCGGGCAACAGGTCTTCCAACGAGGAGATGGAACTGCTTTTGCAGTTGACAAGAAAAGATAGTTAGGAGCGCGCATATGAGGAAAGCACTGAATGTAATGAAAACCATATTGGTCTGGCTGATGGTGATACTGGCGGTGTGTATGATGATTTTCACCGTGGTGTCGGTAAACACGTTTGACAGAAATGATCGCAGTCTGTTCGGATATAAGGCTTTCATCGTACTGTCAGACTCTATGAGTAAGACCGACTTCTCTGCCGGCGATCTTGTGCTGACAAAAGAAGTTGATCCCTCTACTCTCAAAGAAGGCGACATTATCGCCTACACCTCGCAGAACACCGCGAACTACGGCGAAACGGTCACCCATAAAATCCGCAAGCTCACCACCGATGCAAACGGCGAACCCGGCTTTATCACCTACGGTACGACCACCGACACCGACGACGAGATCGTGGTGACCTATCCTTATGTTTTGGGAAAGTACCAATTGCATATTCCGATGGTAGGCAAATTCTTTCAGTTTTTGAAAACCACGCCGGGCTATATTATCTGCATTCTGATTCCGTTTCTGCTGCTCATCTTGATTCAGGGGCTTAACTGCATAAAGCTGTTCCGCCGTTACAAGCGGGAACAGATGGACGAGATGAAAGCAGAGCGTCAAAAGCTGGAAGCGGAACGTGCCGAAAGCCAAAAAATGATGGCGGAGCTGTTGGAACTTAAATCACAGCTTGCCTCTCAGCAGACCGAGAACGGCACGGTAACCGCCGATACTGCGGACGATCCATCTGCATCAAGCGAAGATTGACAAAATGCGGAAGTTCCCGAAGACCGCCCGCAAAAGGGAGCGGACGGCAAGAAAAAACAGCTTCATTTGGTGTGAACGGCGAAATGCCGATTACATAGTGTTACTCAAAGAAATAAATGTGAAGGAGGTAAAACAATGAGCAACACGAAAACAACGAAGCGCGCACTGTTTTCCAGCATCATGGCAATGCTCCTCTGTGTGGCTATGCTGATTGGGACGACTTTTGCGTGGTTCACCGATTCTGTTACCAGCGCTGGTAACAAAATTCAGGCAGGAACGCTCAACATCGACCTGCTGGTAAAGTCCGATGGCGAATATGCGTCCGTTAAGGATTCGTCGGCTGCCATCTTTGACTATGACAAATGGGAACCCGGCTACACCGAGGTCAAGAATGTTATGGTCAAAACGGACGGCAATCTTGCGCTCAAGTATACGCTGAAAATCGTTCCGCAAACCGCTACCGAAGAAGCCTTCAAGCTGGCTGAGGTAATCGATGTTTACTATGCCAACAGCGAGGTAACTGTTGAAAACCGCGACCTTTCCGGTCTTACCAGAATCGGCACGCTGAAAGATGTCTTTACCGCCGGAACAGTGATCAACGACACGTTGATTCCCGATTCCAACACCGAAGACTTTGCAACCATCGTGCTGAAAATGCAGGAAAGCGCAGGCAACGACTATCAGGGCTTGTCTGTAGGCAATGGCTTTGATCTGCACGTACTGGCTACTCAGTATACATATGAGGAAGACAGCTTCGATGATCAGTATGATGCGGATGCGGAGTATCCGGTTGTAGCCGCTGACGAGACAACACTCAGAAATGCACTCGAAGCAGGTAAAGACGTTCGTCTTGGCAGCGACATTGCTTTGACAGCACCTATCACCATCAACGGTGATGTTGAAGTTATCGGTGACGGCAATTCCGTTATCAGTTCAAAGGAAGTATACATTGCACCCACCGCAAACGTTAATTTTAAAAACGTAAACTTTGCAAATCCGGTTTGGTCAAACAACAAAGCTTCCAGCGTTTATGCAAGCGGATTTGAGGGCAAAGTAGTATTTGACGGCTGTACCTTCACCAACCCCCAGTGGGAATGCATCCAGATCACACCTAAGGACGGTGCAGAGGTTATCGTTACCAACTGTACCTTTGTTGTTGACGGAAACGGAACCTACGCACAAGCGGGCGGTACAAAGGTAGAGCGTATGCTCCATATCCAGAACACCGCTGCTTCCGGTAAGTACACCGCCGTTATCACCAACAACGCCTTTATCGGTGTTGACCTTTGCCGCAACGCCGTTATCGATGTTGATGACATCGAGGCATTTGCAAATGTCACCTGCGGCGAAAATACCTTTGCTAACCATGATAACACCCCTGTTGCCACTTTGGATGACGGTATGATCTATGTAAACATTAACGGTCGGTACGATGCAGCAAATGTTGCAACCGACACTTACGCACAGTTTACACAGACTCCTGCTGCAGCACTTCATCATTGATAATTATCACATTTGAGCAGAAAGCTAGATGATGATAATAGCTGAAATCAGCTTTTTCCAAGTCCTCTCCCGCCCTCGGGCGGGAGAGGCAATCAAAGGGCATAAGCGTGTCTTGTGCCTTTTGATTGCCGAAAACAAATTATATCAAAAGGGGGAATGGTTTTGACCGCAATCAAACGATGGATAAAAAGTTTATTCTATGTTCCGAAATACGCCAAAGTATCGGATAAATCCTTTTCGCGGATCATGTTTTTCTCCGTATTCGGCATTCTGATTTGCGGGATATGCCTTGCGGGGCTGACATGGGCGTGGTTTTCAAGCAACGTTACCAGCACCGCGAACCATATCACCGCGGCTGATTTTTCAGTAAGAGTAGAAGTCAAGCAAAGCGAATCCGTCATTGTACCTGAAAATGAAAACGGAAGCTACAAATTAAACAGCGGCGATTACACCGTAACCGTTACGGCGGGCGGAAGCGCCACCACGGGGTATTGCAAGGTGACATTAGACCAAATTTCCTATCACACCGTACAGCTTTATCCCACAGGCGGGGACGGAAGACCGCAGTCGGTCACATTTACCGTGAACGCTTCTGGAGATTCTGACCTAACAATTACTCCCCAATGGGGCACGTATGCAAAGCCGGAGAATGAAGAGCTGATAGGTAACTCTAAGGATGATATTAAAGTTCTTCCGAATCAGCCCTTGTCGCTTTTAGAGGCAGAAACGGATGAAACGGAAAAACCGGACGAAACACAGACATATCATCTGACAGAATCAGAGCAGAGCTACACTGTACAGCAGGGTGATACATTATCTAAGATTGCCGACAGATATGGCACAACGGTGGCTGTTCTTTCCGCCTATAACAATATTCAAAATGTCGGTGACATCCAAGCGGGAACCACCATGAAAATCCCGCCTGCCAGTTACACGATCCCCGAAACGACCACCACTCAGCCGACAGTTACAGCAGGCACGACAACCGCGCCGACTGTGACAACCGCACCGACCACGACAGCGTCATCGCAACAAACAACGGATACTTCATCCACAGTGTCAGAAACAGTATCGACAGAAGCAAGTTCCGAAGAAACGGAACCGACCGCAGCGTCCACTACCGAACCGTCTGATACCCTGTACACGACACCTGTTGTTTAGCAGCGTATTGCAACAAAATGCTGTCATTCCCTCATATCTGCCTATATTTCCAAAAGCCAGCGCCTTTTAGGTGCTGGCTTTTGTCATGGTCGATTACAATCCCAATTCTTCTTTATGCCGTTCGCGGAAGGCGGCGAATACGGCGTTCAGCGTGTCGTCGTCCTCCACGCCGACATATTGCTCCTCCTCGTTTGCCTTGGCGGGGAGGATGCGCAGGATGACCGCGCTGTCCCCGCCGCCGGCGGGGAACAGCACCACGTAATCGTCTGCACCGTAGGGGACGACGTCCAGCACCTCAAACACTGTCTCGCGACCGTCCTCGTCCAGCAGGGTCAGGTAATCCGGCTCATAGTCCGGCACACGCGCGCCCATGCTCAATACTCCGCCGCGCCGGTCGTGCGCGGAAACGGCAGCACGTCGCGGATGTTGGTCACGCCGGTGACATACATCACCAGCCGCTCAAACCCCAGCCCGAATCCGGCGTGGCGTGTCCCGCCGAACCGCCGCAGGTCGAGATACCACTCGTATCCGTCGGCATCCATGCCCAGTTCGGCAAGGCGGGCGCGCAGCACATCCACGCGTTCCTCGCGCTGGCTGCCGCCGATCAACTCGCCCACGCCCGGGACAAGCAGATCCATCGCCGCCACTGTGCGCCCGTCGTCGTTCAGCCGCATATAAAACGCCTTGATCTCCTTGGGATAATCGGTGACGAACACAGGACCGTGGAACACCTGCTCGGTCAAAAACCGCTCATGCTCTGTTTGCAGGTCGCAGCCCCAGAACACGGGATACTCGAACGACGCTTGATGCGGGGTAAGCAGGTCGATGGCGTCGGTGTAGGTCACGTGCGCAAAGGTCGCGTCCGCCAGACGGGTCAGGCGGTAGAGCAGCGTGTCGTCGAAGAAACGGTTGAAGAAGGACAGGTCGTCGGCACAGTTGTCCAGCAGATAGCGCACCACATATTGCAGCATGTCGCCCGCCAGCGCCATGTCGTCTGCCAGATCGGCGAATGCGATTTCCGGCTCGATCATCCAGAATTCCGCCGCGTGGCGCGGGGTGTTGGAGCGTTCGGCGCGGAAAGTCGGACCGAACGTGTACACCTTGCCGAGCGCCAGCGCCATGCATTCGGCGGACAACTGCCCCGATACGGTCAGCGCCGTGCGTTTGCCGAAAAAGTCCTTGCTGTAATCCACCGCGCCGTCCGCCGTGCGCGGCGGGTTTGCCATGTCCAGCGTGGTGACTTGAAACATATCGCCCGCGCCCTCGCAGTCGCTGGCGGTGATGAGCGGGGTGTGAATATAGAAGAAGCCGCGTTTGTGGAAGAACTCGTGTATTGCAAACGCGCATGCCGAGCGCACACGGAAAACCGCGCCGAAGGTGTTGGTGCGCGGGCGCAGATGCGCGATGGTGCGCAGATATTCCATCGAATGCCGTTTCTTTTGCAGCGGATATTCCGGCGCGGACGCGCCTTCCACCTCCACGCGGGCGGCATGCAGCTCCAACGGCTGTTTGTCGTTCGGCGACGCGACCAGTTTGCCGGTGATCAGCAGCGCCGCGCCGACATTTTGTGCCGCCGCGCGGTCGAAGTCCGGCATGGACTGCTCGATCACCACTTGCAGCGACCGCTG
>CAJKXG010000034.1 GCA_905203795.1 uncultured Oscillospiraceae bacterium
CGCGGAACAGACCGCGCATTTTGAACGGCTGTGCGCACGGCTGTCGGACACGCTGGCGGCGATGCCCGCCGTGCGGGTACACCGCCCCGCAAACGCCGTTCCGTACATTTTCAACCTTTCGCTGCCCGGACTGCGCAGCGAGACTCTGCTGCATTTTCTTGCCGCGCGCGACATTTACGTGTCCAGCGGCTCCGCCTGCTCCAAGGGCAAAAAAAGCCCCGTCCTCACGGCGATGGGGCTGCCGGACGCGGAGATTGATTCCGCGCTGCGCGTCAGTCTGTGCCGTGACAACACCGAGGAGGATATCGACCGATTCGCGGCGGCACTTGCGGAAGCCGACCGCGTATTGACCCACGTGCGTTAGAAAGGACTTTGTTATGAGAAACGATCAAAACTCCTCTCAAAGAGACAACAACCCGCGTGAGCACCGCAATCCCGCGCTGGAACGGCTGTTCCTTTCGCCGGATGAGCAGGATAACGTGAGCCGCGCGCTGCGGCTGGCGGCAGAGGACGATCCCCGCGTCGCCGACGAACTGTTGAACACATTCACGCCCAAGCCCACACCGAAACCTGAACCTGTGCCCGAACCCGCGCCTGTACCCGCATCCGCGCCTGTACCTGCGTCCGAACCCGAACCAGTATCCGCACCGACACCCGAACCCGAACCCGCATCCGCATCGGACGACACTCCGGCGCACGGGCGGCTGTTTCGTGCCGTCAGCTTCGTCATTCCGCTGTTCGGCACCGACCGCCCGCTGGAGCTGGTGCGCAAATTCGCGTTTCTGCTCGCGCTGGTGGTGCTGTTCGGCTCGCTCGGTTCGATCGTGAACGAATCGATCATCCTGCCGCAAGCCAACGAGAATTTGAACAACGAGCTGCTGCAATATTACATCAACGACGGCAGTGTCTCCCTCACCCCCGAAGCACAGGCGTACGACGGCTACCCCGAAGGCATCAGCGACAACTTTAAACAGCTATACTACTTAAACCACGACCTGCGCGCGTGGATTACCTATTCCGCCACCGGCTACAGCGATTTCCTGAAAATCAACAATCCGGTGCTGCAAGCGAGCGACAATGACTATTATCTCACCCACGATTTCAACCGTCAGAGCAGCAAATTCGGCTGTCTGTTCTTCGATTACCGCAACCGCATCACCTCTGCCAACGACAAAAACCGTGTGACCCTCATCTACGGACACAACATGGCGACGGGACAGATGTTTTCCGGTCTCAATCAGTTGATCGGTTCGGTGGACAACATGCGCAATGCCACCACCCTGACGTTGGACACCTTGTACGCCAAAAGCACGTATAAGGTGTTTGCGCTCGTCCTCACCGACGGCGACGGCGACCCCGTGGACACGTTCCGCATCATGAGCACCGATTTTGCGAGCGATGCGGCGTTTGCTGAACATATTGCGGCGATCCGCGCCCGCTCGCTGTACGATTTCAACGATGTGGACGTCAACACGAACGACGAGTTACTGGTGCTGTTTACCTGCTCGGTCAAGAGCAAGACGGGGATGGACGAATCCCGCGTCAGCGTCGTCGCCCGCAAACTGCGGTCCGGCGAGTCCGCGTCGGTGGACAAATCCAAGATCGTGGTCAACAAAGACGTGATCATGCCGTACAAGTGGTACGCCGCCAACGGCGAAGCACTGCACGCGTACTACAAAAACAGCGCGACTGTCAAGCCGGAGACGACTACCGCCCCCAACAAGACCACGACCTCGACGAAACCGAATAAAACCACAACACCGAATAAAACGACCGCCCCCACAACGGGCAACGGTACGACCCCGCCAACGACGAGCGGTACGCCGAATTCGCCGAATTCCACCAATCCGACGAATACGACGACCTCACCAAGCAACCCGACGGACACGACCGTGACCGCACCGCCGACGACTGATCCGACAAGCACGCCGCCGGCGACCGATCCAACCGATCCGACGGAACCGACGGAACCGCCGGTAACCGCCTCAACGGATGCGCCGACGACCGTATCGACCGACCAAACCGCCCCCGTAACAAATACCGATCAAGGAGATACACCCTAATGCCGCGTGAAATATTGCTGATTAAAGCCGGCGAGTTGGTGCTCAAAGGGCTCAACCGCCATACATTTGAAGAGGCGCTGATGAAAAATCTGCGTCGCCGTCTGCGCCCGCTGGGCGATTTCGAGTTGCGCAAAGCGCAGTCTACCATTTATATCGAGCCGCAAAACGACGATATTGATCTGGACGATGTGTGCGCCCGCGTCTCGCAGGTGTTCGGCATCGCGGCGTTCAGCCGTGCGCATGTGACCGAAAAGGACATGGACGCCATCACCGCCGCCGCGATCGACTATCTCGGCGATCGGCTGCGCGGCGTATCCACCTTCAAGGTGGAGGCAAAACGCAGCGACAAGGCGTTTCCGTTCACCTCGCCGCAAATCTGCTGCGCGCTGGGCGAAAAACTGCTCGACGCGTTCCCGCATCTGGCAGTGGACGTGCACGAGCCGGATGTCACCGTGATGGTGGAGATCCGCGATTTCGGCGCTTATATCCACGCGGGGCAGTTGCCCGGCGCGGGCGGGATGCCGGTGGGCACGGGCGGACGCGCGGCGCTGCTCATTTCCGGCGGCATCGATTCCCCCGTCGCGGGGTACATGCTGGCCAAGCGCGGTGTGGAGCTGACCCCCATCCATTTTGCCTCGCCGCCTTACACCAGTGAGCGCGCGGAGCTGAAGGTGGTCGAACTGCTGCAAAAGGTCGCCTGTTATGCGGGTCACATGACCATGCATGTCGTGCCGTTTACCCATATTCAAGAAGAAATCGGACGGTGCTGCCCCGAAGACCTGTTTACGCTGGTCATGCGGCGGTTTATGATGCGCATCGCCACCGTCATCGCCAAGAACAACGACTGCAGCGCGCTGATTACGGGAGAAAGCGTGGGGCAGGTGGCCAGCCAAACCATCCCCGCTCTCGCCTGTACCGACGCGGTGGCGGGTCTGCCGGTGTTCCGTCCCGTCATCGGCATGGACAAAGAGGAGATCATCACCATCTCCCGCCGCATCGACACCTTTGACATTTCCATCCAGCCCTTTGAGGACTGCTGCACCGTCTTCACCCCGAAACATCCCCGCACCCGCCCGCGTCTTGAGCAATTGGAAGAAGCCGAGCGGGCGCTCGATGTGGAAGGATTAGTCAGGGAAGCTGTGGAGGGCGTCAAAAAGATCGGCATTCGCGCTGAAAGATAAGGCGTTGGGCAAGCGTCTGTCTTTCCACAGCGCATTGACCTTCCCCGTGTATAGAACGATATCCCTTGTCAAACAGGATTTCCCATCCCATGAAAGGAGCGCTGCCGTATGAAAGCGGAGATCATTACCGTCGGCACGGAACTGCTGCTCGGCGACATTCTCAATTCCAACAGCCAGTTTCTGTCGCGGGAGCTGGCGGCGTTCGGCATCGATATGCTGTACCAATCCACGGTGGGTGACAACAACGGACGGCTGGAGCAGGTGTTGAAGCTGGCGCTCGGGCGCAGTGAACTCGTGCTCATCACGGGTGGGCTGGGGCCCACGCCGGACGACCTGACGCGCGAGACCGTCTGTCAACTGCTGGGGCTGGACTTGCAGCTTCACGAAGAAAGCTGGCGGCGCATTCAGGACTACTTCCTCACCACCGGTCGTGAACTGAGCGATAACAACCGCAAACAGGCCATGCTGCCGCCCGGCTGTGTGGTATTTCCCAACGACCACGGCACCGCTCCCGGCTGCGCCATCGAGGCGGACGGCAAAAGCATCCTGCTGCTGCCCGGTCCGCCGCGCGAACTGATTCCGATGTTCCAGCAATATGTCGCGCCGTATTTGTCCCGTCTGTCGGGCGGCACGATCTATTCCTGCACCATCGGCGTGTTCGGCATGCCCGAATCCACCGTGGCGGAACGGCTGGCGGATCTGCTGTTCGGCACAAATCCCACCGTCGCCACCTATGCGAAGGACGGCGAGGTCACGCTGCGCGTCACCGCTCACGCCGAAAACACCGCCACTGCCCGCGCGCTGTGCGAACCGATCGTCGCGGACATCCGCGAACGGCTCGGTTCGTTCATCTACGGCGTGGACGCGGGCAGCCTGCAAAAGACGGTGATCACGCTGCTCAAGGAAAAGGGCTTGCAGATCGCCACCGCCGAATCCTGCACTGCGGGACTGCTGTCCGGTCGGCTGACGGAAGTGGCGGGGGCGTCGGCGGTGTTTGAATGCGGCATCGCCGCCTATTCCAAGGAGATCAAGCACAATTTGCTCGGCGTTCCCCGCGAACTGCTGGACGAACAGGGCGCGGTGTGCGCCGATGTGGCGTGCGAAATGGCGATTGGTGCGCGGCGTATCAGCGGTGCGGCGCTCGGCGTGGGCATCACCGGCGAAGCGGGTCCCGAACCGAGCGAATCCAAACCGGTCGGCACGGTGTATATCGCGCTGGCGGACGAAAAACGCGTGTGGGTCAAGGAAATCCGCGCGGGTCACACGCCCGCCGCCGACGCGCAGTACGGCAGTGAACGGGACTATGTGCGCTATGTCGCCACCTCCCACGCGTTGGATATGACCCGCCGCTATCTGGAAGCGCTGCCTGCCGTCATGGCCGGCGGACAGCTTATCGAGGACAGCGCCCCGCCCCCTGCCGAGATCCCCGCCGCCCACGCAACGCACAAGTGGAAGCTGCTGCCCGCGCTGTTCCCCTGGAAGGGCGACCGCCCTGTCGAGGTCCTGCGCAAGCTGCTGCTGTGGGTGGGTATCATCCTGTTGGTAGCGGTCAGTTGGCTGCTGCTGTCGCGCTATGTGCTGAATCCCGAACGCAACCGCGAGCAATATCAAGGGCTGGAAGAGCTGTATATGCGGGGCGACGATGTGATCTACACCGATGTGGAAAGCACGGCGTTCCCCTCCGGCATGCTGGCGCGGTTTTACTCGCTGTATGACCAAAATCCCGACATCAAGGGCTGGGTCAAAATCGACGGCATTGATCTGAGCTATCCCATCGTGCAAAACGCCCTGCTGGATTACACCACCCTCAACTTTGAGCGGCAGCATTCCGATTACGGCGTACCGTTTTTCGACGACGACGTGGCGCTGTCCACACCCGAATCGGTCAACCGCGTCTATCTCGTCTACGGCAACAACACCGGCGACGGGCAGATGTTCTCCGCGCTGACCGCGTATGCGGACGCGAGCTTTTTGCTGCAACATCCCGTCATCGAGATGAGCACGCTGTACGAGACTGCTGACTGGGAAATTTTCGCCGTGGCGTACACCGCCGAGGAGGATGATCTGCCGTTGCGCAAAACGGCGTTCGACAGCGACGACGAACTGTTGGCATTTGCCGAGACGCTCGCCGAACGTTCGCTGTTTGCCACCTCCGTGGAGCTGCATGGCGACGACACGCTGCTGCTGCTGACCACCGACGCGTCGGCGGAAACCGGCGTGGACGGCGTGCGAATCGTGGTGGCGGCGCGCCGTCTGCCGAACGGACAACAGGCGACGGCGAATCTGGAAGTCTCGCGCAATCCCCATGCGAAAACACCGGAAATGCTGGCGGGACTGACCACGACCACCGTTTCCACCACGCAACGCCCATCGAGCACAACCACCACCGTAAAGGACAGCAGCGACACGCTGCCGGCATACACGCGTTCCACCACATCGGCGGAGACGACTGCCGCCGATGTCACGACTGCGCCGACCGCCACCACCGCGCCCACTACCGAACATTCTGCCGGTGAGACGACCACGACTGTAACCACGAACCAATCGGGCAGCGTCACCACGACCACGACGAGCGCGGCGGACAACACACTCCCGACGGATGCGGAAAAGGCGTTTTACGGAACCATTCAGGTGAAGATCGGCAACGGACAAGCCTACGCGATCGAGGATCGCGAACAATTGCAATACGCGCTCACCTGTCTGGTGAAAAACGAGATGGGCTCGGCGCGATTCATGATCAACTCCACCGAGGCGCAAAAGGCGCAGGCGGTCGCCTGCTATACATATATGCTTTGGTACTGCCGCAATCAATCGTCTGTGTTCCCCATTTCCGCCGTTTCGCTGGATCTGAACACCACCACCGACCGCAAGCTGTACAACGCGGTGGGCGAGGTGCTGGGAGTCAAGGTGATGGATACGGCGACGGGAACCCCCTGCAACGTCATGTACTATTGCTGCGGCAACGGCGCGTCCGCCAGCAGCCAGAACGTATTCACCGGCGCGCTGCCCTACCTGCAAAGTGTGGAAAGTCCCTTCGATACCGATGCGATCGTACGCAAGTATTCCGCCGGAACGGAATCGCTGATATCCACGTACACCGTCTCATGGGGCAGCCTGAAGCAGCAGATCAACGCGTATGTCAGGCAGCAAACCGGCGGCGCGGTGGTCGAAGCGCAGTTTGACACGGACGGCGATGCACCGCTGTACGGCGTGACCTTCGATCAGATGGGCGGCTATGTCGTCAACACCAACGCGCATTATACCTATCAGGGCGAAACGATGTATCTGCGCGGCATCGACATCCGCCGCATCATCGGCAGCAGCACGCTGCGTTCCCACTACTTCACCACCGCCTACGACAAAGCCGGCGACACGCTCACCTTTACGGTGTACGGGCACGGCCACGGTGTCGGGATGAGCCAGTACGGCGCGATCGGCTACGCCAACGAAGCCGGCTGGAACTACCGACAGATCCTGAATCACTACTATTCCCTGTCCGACACCGGACGATACCGATTGGTCAACCCGTCGTGACGGCAGTCGCCGCCGCATATACAGCACATAATTCGTTTGCAATGCCCCTTGTCTCCTGCATTTCACACCCAAGGAGGAATCCACCCATGCAATCCCGTCATCTCATCGACCTATCCGATTTTACCCCCGCCGAATGGGAGGAGATCACCGCGCTGGCATGCGATATCCGCACCCATTTGGACGATTACTACGACAGGTGCCGCGGCAAAATCCTCGCTACGCTGTTTTACGAGCCGTCCACCCGCACGCAAATGTCGTTCCAGACCGCCATGCTGCGGCTGGGCGGGCGCATCATCGGCTTTGACAACCCCAACAATTCCTCCGTCGCCAAGGGCGAATGCCTGAAGGACACCGTGCGGGTGGTCAGCGGCTACGCCGACCTCATCGCGATGCGGCATCCCGTCGCCGGCTCGGCCAAGGCGGCGTCGCTGTATTCGCGCGTGCCGATCATCAACGCAGGCGACGGCGGACATCTGCACCCGACGCAAACGCTGACCGATCTCGTGACGCTGCGCAACGAAAAGGGCAGCTTCAACGGGCTGTGCATCGGGCTGTGCGGCGACCTCAAAAACGGCCGCACCGTACACTCACTCATCAAAACGATGGCGGCGTTCCCCGACAACACCTTTGTGCTGATCTCCACGCCGTACCTCGGCGTGCCGCAATACATCAAGGATTATCTCTCGGCGGCGGGATGCCGTTGGACGGAATGCGACAACCTCACCGAAGCGATGCCGCTGCTGGATGTGCTGTACATGACCCGCATCCAGCGTGAACGGTTTGCATCGGAGGAAGAGTATCAGCGGCAAAAGGGCGTGTATGTTCTGGACGCCGCCAAAATGCGCCGCGGCAAAAAGGATCTGGTGGTGCTGCACCCGCTGCCGCGCGTGGACGAGATTGCCTACGCCGTGGACGACGATCCGCGTGCCAAATATTTTGAGCAGACGGAATACGGGCTGTATGCGCGCATGGCGCTGATGATAAAGATGCTGGAACCGCACAAGCATATCGACGAGCTGCCGGCAGGAAGCGCGGCGGTGTGCGGCAACCCGCACTGCATCACCCACACCGAGCCGTATCTGCCGCATTTGTTCCGAAAGAGTGGTGATCTGCTTGTGTGCGGCTACTGTGACGAACGCACCCTGCTTCGCTGAACCGCGTGTGCTGTGCATGCTCGGTTCGCCGCGGGCGGACGGGCTGTCTGCCGCGATGGCGGCGGCAGCCGAGCAGGCATTTGGCGTGCCGTTTGAGCGATACGACTGTTATGCGCAGCCGCCGCTCCCCTGTGACGATTGCCGTGCCTGCTACACGGCGGCGGCGTGCAGCAAACGTGATCTCGACGGATTTTATGCGATGCTGGAGCAGGCAGACGTGCTGATCTTCGCCACGCCGGTGTACAACCGCTCGTTTCCCGCACCGCTGAAAGCGTTGCTCGACCGCTTGCAGCGGTATTGGGCGGCACGCTTTATCCGCGGAGAAAAGCCGCCCATTGCGCGGCGCAAGTGCACGCTGTTGCTCACAGCAGGCGGCAGCGACCGTGGCGACGGCGAGCTATTGGACATGCAGCTTGCGCCGCTGCTGACGACGATCAACGCCGCCCCCGCCGTATCGGTGCATCTGCGCGGGAGCGATCGGCTGACCGCGCTGCCGGATGTCGCGCGGGAGCAGATCGAGCAGGCGGTTCACAAAATAATGGAAGAATAAGAGCGGTCGGTTGACCGCTCTTTTTTTGTGTAACGCCCCTGCTATGCAGGGGGCGTTATGTCATCAGCGGGATCGTTTGCCCGCCGCAGGCGCGGGGTCGTGGAGGACATGGCCGTCCACGTCGTAGCGGGAACCGTGGCATGGACAATCCCATGTTTTTTCCTCGGCATTAAACCGTAACGGACATCCCATATGCCCGCAATACGGCTTGATCACATGCAACCGCCCGTTTTCGTCGCGATACGCGCCGCGCCGATGCCCGCCAAGCTGCACGATGGCGCCCTCTCCCCGCTTCAGCGACGCCGCTGTGCGCGTGACAGGACGCAGCAATCCCCCGACATAGCTGCCCACCATATCCAGATTCTGTACCGAAAAACTTTTTGCTTTTGCGGACAACGCCGCTCTCGACGGCGAAAACAACGCCGCTTGCGGATGCGCCCGACCTGCCAGTGCCGCTGCGAAAATATCCGCCGCGATCATGCTGCCGGTCATCCCCCATTTGCCGAACCCGCTCGCCAGATACACCCGACCGCCGAGCGCATCGTCCAGCGCCGCATATCGCCCGATGACAGGCACGCCGTCGTGCGTCAAACAATCCTGTGCCGCCCACGCCTGCGGTGCGTAATTCGCGCATTTGGATTGGTGCGGATACGTCGGCAAGGATGCGCTCACCGCATCTGTGGGATCGGCGGTCGGCAATCGACCCGACTGGGGTGCGCCGTCGATTTCTCGTCCCGTCCACGCCTGCGGATACAGCCGCCGCGCCGCCCGCAACAGCCGCGCATAGTGCGCGCGATCGGTTTCGTGCCCCACCTTGTGCGCGCCGCCGCCCAAAATCACCCCGCCGTCGTATCCTCGCAGCGTGGTGACTGCTGCGCCCTCGTCCGCGCCCCAATAGATGTTTTTCAACGGCGGTGTATTCGGCAACGCCACCAGATACGAACGCTGCTGCCACAAACGCGCATAATAGAAGCCGGATTTGTCCATAAACGGGA
>CAJKXG010000035.1 GCA_905203795.1 uncultured Oscillospiraceae bacterium
GTCGGTGAAGAACAGCAACTCGCGATTGTTGCCCGCTTCTACCGTTTGCGTGATGCGGTCGCCTTCTTTCAGTTTCTGCTCACTGCTCATACGCAGCGATTGCGGGGTGATCTTTTTGAAATACCCGCCTGCGGTGAAGAACAATGTGCAGGGATAATCGGGGATGTTCTCCTCCTGCGCTTCCTCCGCTCCGGCCAGATCGGTGGCATAGATCAATTGCGTGCGACGAGGCTGCCCGTACTTCTTCGCCACCGCACGCAGCTCGTCGATGATGATGGATTTGACGCGGGCGGGGTTCTTCAGCGTCGCTTCCATTTCGGCAATCTCCGCTTCCAGCCGCTCCACCTCGTCCAGCCGCTTGAGGATATATTCGCGGTTGAGATGGCGCAGCTTGATCTCCGCCACATACTCCGCCTGAATCTCGTCGATGCCGAACCCGATCATCAGGTTGGGGACGACCTCCGTCTCCTCCTCCGTCTCGCGGACGATGCGGATCGCCTTGTCGATGTCCAACAAGATTTTCTGCAATCCCTTCAAAAGATGCAGCTTGTCTTTCGCCTTGTTCAGATCGTACACCACACGGCGGCGCACGCTTTCGATGCGGAACGCCGTCCACTCCGTCAGCAGTTCGCGCACGCCCAACACCTGCGGCACGCCCGCGATCAACACATTGAAGTTGCAGCCGAACGAATCCTCCAACGGCGTGGCGGCATACAGCTTGTTCATCACCTTATCGGGATCGGCACCGCGTTTTAGGTCGATCGTGATCTTCAGACCGTTTAAATCGGTCTCGTTGCGGATATCGTTGACGTCACGAACTTTCCCGCTTTTGACCAGTTCCGTCACTTTGGCGATAATCGCCTCGATGGTGGTGGAATACGGGATCTCGGTCACGTCGATACAGTTGTTGGATTTGTCATACGTATAGACCGCGCGCACCCGCACGCTGCCGCGTCCGGTTTCGTAGATTTTCTCCAGTTCCTCGCGGCGATAAATCAGTTGACCGCCGCCGGGAAAATCCGGCGCTTGCAGGGTGCTGAGCAGATCGTGCTGCGGGTCTTTCATCAGCGCGATGGCAG
Source organism: uncultured Oscillospiraceae bacterium (assembly GCA_905203795.1). Lineage (GTDB taxonomy): Bacteria > Bacillota > Clostridia > Oscillospirales > Acutalibacteraceae > CAJKXG01. The sequence continues at coordinate 1,080 of CAJKXG010000035.1, forward strand.
TGTCACACACCTCCGCCAGATTAAACGAACAGATATTGCTCGCCATGCCGACGGCGATACCGAGATTATTATTGACCAGTATAGACGGAAACGTCACCGGCAACAGCGACGGTTCTTTCATCGTCGCGTCGTAGTTATCCACAAAATCTACCGTTTCCTTGTCGATATCGCGAAACAGCTCCGCCGCAATGGGCGCGAGCTTCGCCTCTGTATAACGCGAAGCGGCGCATTCCATATCGGAGGAATACGCTTTGCCGAAGTTGCCTTTCGACTCGACATACGGGTGCAGCAACGCTTCGTTGCCGCGCGAAAGACGCACCATCGTGTCGTAGATCGCCGCGTCGCCGTGCGGGTTCAGCTTCATGGTCTGGCCGGCGATGTTGGCGGACTTGATCAAGCCGCCGGTGAGCAGTCCCATCTTATACATGGTATACAGCAGTTTCCGGTGCGAGGGCTTGAAACCGTCGATCTCCGGAATGGCACGGGACATAATGACGCTCATGGCGTAGGGCATATAGTTTTCGCGCAGGGTGTCGGTGATGTCCTGCTGCTCCACCTGTCCCGCGCCGGAAATGTGCGCATTGGGCGGCAGTTCGTTCACACGACCGCCGCTCACCGTTTTCGTTTTCTTGGAAGCCATATCCTTTCCCGTCCTTTATTCCAAATCAAGCATATCGAGATATTCCGCGCCATGCTCGGCGATGATGCGTTTTCGCCCGTCCAGATTGTCGCCCAGCAGCACATCAAACATCGCGGCGGTCTGCTCCACATCGGCGGGGTTCACTTTCACCAGCCGACGGGTGGCGGGATTCATCGTGGTGAGCGACATCATCTCCGGCTCGTTTTCACCAAGTCCCTTGGAACGCTGGATTGTGTACTTGGCGTCCCCGATCTCTTCCAAGATCGCCGTCTTTTCGCGGTCGTTATACGCAAAATACGTATCCGTTTTGGTGTTGATCTCATACAACGGCGTTTCGGCGATATACACATAGCCTTCGTCGATCAGCGTCGGCGTCAGGCGATAGAGCATGGTCAGGATCAGCGTGCGGATCTGGAAACCGTCTACATCCGCATCGGTGCAGATGATGATCTTGGAAAACCGCAGCAGTGACAGATCGAAGGTGGCAAGATTTTTGTTGGATTTCGATTTGACCTCCACCCCGCAACCCATCACCTTCAAAAGATTCACGATGATCTCGCTTTTGAAAATCTTGTCGAATTCCGCTTTCAGACAATTGAGAATCTTGCCGCGTACGGGAATGACCGCCTGAAATCCCGAGTCGCGCGCCTGTACGCACGCGCCCATGGCGGATTTACCCTCCACGATAAACAGCTCGCGCTGCTTGACGTCGCGCGTGCGGCAATCCACAAAACCGGGCACGCGGGAGGCAAGGTCGTTGCTGCTTTGCAGGGTCTTTTTCAGATTGAGGCGGGTGCTTTCCGCCTTTTCGCGGCTGCGCTTGTTGATCAGCACCTGCTCGGTCAGCCGATCCGCCTCCGCTTTATTTTCCAGGAAATACACCTCTAAGTTGTGCCGCAAAAACTCGGTCATGGCTTCCTGGATAAATTTGTTGGTGATCGCCTTTTTGGTTTGGTTTTCGTACGAAGTCTGTGTGGAAAACGAGGAGGACACCAGTACAAGGCAATCCTGCACATCCTGAAAACTGATCTTGCTCTCATTTTTCAGGTACTTGCCGTTTTGTTTCAGATACGCGTCGATCTGCGACACAAACGCCGAGCGCACCGCCTTTTCCGGCGAACCGCCATGCTCCAGAAAACTGGAGTTGTGGTAATATTCGAGTAAATTCACTTTATTGGAAAAACACAGAGCCACATTCAGCTTCACCTTGTATTCCGGCTTGTCCTCGCGGTCGCGCCCGCGGCGTTCCGCCGACCAGACCTGCACGTCGGTCATCGCGTTTTCGCCCACCAGTTCGCGAACATAGTCCGCGATGCCGTTTTGGTAGCAGAATTCCTCCGTCTCAAAACTGCGCCCGTTCTGGTCGCGCAAAACAAACAGCAGGTTCGGGTTGACGATTGCCTGCCGCTTGATGATATCGCGGAAATACTCGATCGGTACGGCGATATCGGTGAACACCTGCAAATCCGGTTTCCAGCGGATGAGTGTGCCGGTATCTTTTTTCGCATACGGCTCGCTGTGCAGACCGCCAATGTTTTCGCCATGCTCAAAATGCAGCGTATACCGCATGCCGTCGCGGTGCACCTCCACATCCATGTATTCGGAGGAATACTGCGTGGCGCACGCACCGAGCCCGTTCAGACCGAGCGAAAACTCATAGTTCTCGCTTTCGTTGGTGTTGTATTTGCCGCCCGCGTACAGTTCGCAGAAGATCAGTTCCCAGTTGTAGCGATCCTCTTTGGCGTTGTAATCCACCGGCATACCGCGTCCGAAATCCTGCACCTCAAACGAGCCGTCCTCGTAACGGGTGACAATGATCTTGGTGCCGTGCCCCTCGCGCGCTTCGTCGATGGAGTTGGACAAGATCTCGAACACGGCGTGCTGGCAGCCCTCCAGCCCGTCCGAACCGAAGATGACGGCGGGACGTTTGCGCACGCGATCGGCGCCTTTCAGCGAGGTAATGCTTTCGTTTCCGTAGCTCGGCTTTTTGGAAGCCATCTATGCATCATTCCTTATCTCTCATGTGACCATACTGTTTTTAAGTTTACCCCATATCTTGAGGTTCTGTCAAGTCCTACCGTAGGATTTTGTGGTCAAAACCGCGTCCGATCAAACGAAATTTGATAGAGTTGGCAAAAAACATGCACCACTTTTTGCAAAATTCATCATCTTCCCTCTTCCTATTTGAACGCAAATATGGTAAGATAAGTCTATAATTGGGGTCAATAATCCCGGCTTGGGGATGTAACGTAGGAAGGACTGAATCATCATATGTCAACTGTAATCCGCGTATTTGTGGAAAAACGCGAGGGGTTTGACGTGGAAGCACGACACATGCTCGCCGATCTGCGCGAGAATCTCGGTATGACCGGCATCCGTGGTCTGCGGCTGCTCAATCGATACGACATCGAGGGCATGACGGCGGAAGAATTCGAGCAGGCACGCGGTATTGTGTTTTCCGAGCCGAACGCCGATGATGTATACGACGAAGAATTGACTGTCAGCGAAGGATGGCGGGTATTCGCCATGGAATATCTGCCAGGTCAGTATGACCAGCGCGCGGATTCCGCCGCGCAGTGCGTACAATTGCTGACAGCGGGTGAACGTCCCCGTGTCGCCACCGCCCGCGTGATCTGCCTGCAAGGCGATCTGACCGACGAGGAATTTGCCCGCGTGCAGGCGTATCTCGTCAATCCGGTGGAGTCGCGCATCGCGTCGCTGGACAAACCCGAGACGCTGAATATGATGGCGGATGTACCGGAAAATGTGCGCCGTGTCACCGGCTTCATCGGCATGGACGAAGAGGCTGTCGCCGCCTACCATGCGACGATGGGCTTTGCGATGTCGGTCGCCGATCTGGTGTTCTGCCGCGATTATTTCCGCGATGAAGAGCACCGCGACCCCACCGTCACCGAACTGAGAGTCATCGACACCTATTGGTCCGACCATTGCCGCCACACCACCTTCCTCACGCGGCTGGAGGACATTCAAATTCTCGAAGGCAAGCTGTCTGCCGCCATTGTGGATGCGCTGAACGCTTACAACGACGCACGCCGCGAAGTGTATGGTGCGCGTTTGCCCGAAAAAAATGTGTCGCTGATGGATATGGCAACCATGGGCGCAAAGCTGCTGAAAAAGCAGGGCAAAATTCCCGATCTCGATGAATCCGAGGAGATCAATGCCTGCTCCATCGAAGTGCCCGTCACCATCGACGGAAAAACCGAGCAGTGGCTGGTACAGTTCAAAAACGAAACGCACAACCACCCGACGGAAATCGAACCGTTCGGCGGCGCGGCGACCTGTCTCGGCGGTGCGATCCGCGACCCGCTGTCCGGTCGTGCATATGTGTATCAGGCGATGCGCGTCACCGGCAGCGGCGATCCGCGCACCACACTGGCAGAGACGCTGCCGGGCAAGCTGCCCACCCGCAAGATCACGACCGGCGCGGCGTCCGGCTATTCCTCCTACGGCAACCAGATCGGTCTGGCGACCGGTCAGGTGGCGGAGTTGTACGACCCTGGCTATGTCGCCAAGCGTCTGGAGATCGGCGCGGTCGTCGGCGCGTCCCCCAAGAGCAATGTCGTGCGCGAAGTGCCGCAGGACGGCGATGTGATCGTACTGCTCGGCGGACGCACGGGACGCGACGGCTGCGGCGGTGCGACGGGTTCTTCCAAAGCGCACACCTCCGAATCCATCGACACCTGCGGTGCGGAGGTACAAAAGGGCAATCCGCCCACGGAGCGCAAGCTGCAACGCCTGTTCCGCAATCCGGCGGTGTCCACCATGATCAAACGCTGCAACGACTTTGGCGCGGGCGGCGTGTGCGTCGCCATCGGCGAGCTTGCTCCCGGTCTGCGCATCGATCTGGACAGCGTTCCGAAGAAATATGACGGTCTGGACGGCACGGAGCTGGCCATCTCCGAATCGCAGGAGCGCATGGCGGTCGTGCTGGATAAAAAAGATGTAGACGCGTTCATCGCGGCGGCAGCGGAGGAAAACCTCGAAGCCACCGTGGTCGCGGTCGTGACCGCCGAGCCTCGTCTGCGCATGAGCTGGCGCGGCGACCGCATCGTGGATGTCAGCCGCGCGTTCCTCGACACCAACGGCGTAACGCAAACCGCCGAAGCGGTGATTGCTTCTCCCGATCCGGCGATGGATTATCGCACGCTCGTACCGGCGGGCTTGACGGTCACGCCGATTCCGGAGGCGTTTGTCGAAAATCTGCGCCGTCCGGAAGTCGCCTGCCAGAAAGGGCTGGTCGAACGCTTTGACGCGAGCATCGGCGCAGCGACGGTCAACATGCCGTTTGCCGGTACCTATCAATTGTCGCCGGAAGACGGCATGGTCGCCAAACTGCCCGTGACGAACGGCGAAACCGACGATGCGACGGCGATGACGTTTGGCTTTATCCCGGGGATTTCCCGCTGGAGTCCGTTCCACGGTGCGGTATACGCGGTCACGCTGTCGCTGGCGAAGCTGGCGGTCATGGGTGCCGATCCGTTTGCCGCCCGCCTGACGTTCCAAGAATATTTTGAGCGTCTGCGCGATGTCCCCGAGCGTTGGGGCAAGCCCACCGCCGCGCTGCTCGGCGCGTTCCTCGCGCAGGAAAAATTCGGTGTTCCCTCGATCGGCGGCAAAGATTCCATGTCCGGCAGCTTCAACGAGCTGGATGTGCCGCCGACGCTGGTCAGTTTTGCATTGAGCATGACCAAAGCCTCCCACACCGGCTCTGCCGCGTTCCGCAAAGCGGATTCGCTGGTGGCGCTGCTGCCGCTTCCCGTCGTCGAGGAAACCCGTCTGCCCGATTGGGAAAAGACACGGGTGCTGTATGACGAAGTGAGCAAGCTGGTACGATTCGGCGCGGTCAACGCCGCCTCGGTCGTGCGTGAAGGCGGCGTCGCGGCGACCATCGCCCGCATGTGCTTCGGCAACAAACGCGGCTTCGCCTTTAATCATTCCATCGACCGCACCACGCTTTTTGCGCCGCAAGCCGGCTCGATCGTGGTCGAGCTGAAAGAAGGCGATATGTGCTTGGAGGGCTTGGACTATGCCCTGCTCGGCACCACGTTGGAAGAACCGACCATTGTCATCGAGGGCGAAGAACTGCCGCTGGACACGCTGATCGACGCGTGGACCGCGACGCTCGAACCCATTTTCCCGAATAAACCGCGTGAAAAAGCGGCTATGCCGTTGTCTGCGCCGCTGTATACCGAGCGTGCCGGACACGCCCCCGCCGTCAAGGCGGCAAAACCGCGCGTGTTCATCCCCGTATTCCCGGGTACAAACTGCGAATACGACACCGCCCGTGCCTTTGCCCGCGCGGGCGCAGAGCCGGAGGTGCTGGTGGTCAAAAACCTGTCCCCCGCCGCGATCGAAGAAACCATCGCCCGCATGGACGCCGCCATTCGCCGTTCGCAGATCGTGATGCTGCCCGGCGGCTTCTCCGGCGGCGACGAGCCGGACGGCTCCGGCAAATTCATCGCCACCACCCTGCGCAGCCCGCGTTTGGCGGACGCCATCGCGGAATTGCTGGGGCAGCGTGACGGCTTGATGCTGGGCATCTGCAACGGTTTCCAAGCGCTGATCAAACTGGGGCTTGTGCCGTACGGCGAGATCCGCCCGCTCAAACCGACCGATCCGACCTTGACCTTCAACACGCTGGGCCGCCATGTCAGCCGCATGGTCTATACCCGCGTCACGTCCGTCAAATCGCCGTGGCTGGCGGGCTGCGAAGCGGGCGATGTGCACTGCATTCCCGTGTCGCATGGCGAGGGCCGCTTCTACGCCGACGAAGCCACGCTGAAGCTGCTGGCTGCCAACGGTCAGATCGCGACCCAATATGTCACGCCGGACGGCGAGCCCTCCGACGACATTTTGTGGAATCCGAACGGCTCGGTGTGCGCCATTGAGGGTATCACCTCGCCGGATGGTCGCGTCCTCGGCAAAATGGGTCACAGCGAACGCCGCGGCACGGATCTTTACAAGAACGTCCCCGGCGAAAAGGATCAGCACCTGTTTGAAAGCGGTGTGAACTACTTCCGCTAAGCATATGTCTCCCACCCCGCGCATATAGTGTACAGAACACTATATAGGGGTGATGAGCTTGAAGGGAGCGGTCGAAGAACGCGCCATTGAACTGGGCGAATACATCATCGAGAACAACGCCACGGTTCGGGCAGCCGCCAAGAAGTTTCACATCAGCAAAAGCACCGTCCACAAGGATGTAGCCGACCGTCTGCGCACGGTCAACCCTTCCCTGTACGGGCAGGTGCGCGAGGTGCTGGAAACCAATAAAGCGCAACGGCACATCCGCGGCGGCATCGCCACGCGGGAAAAATACCGTCACGAATAAGCGCGGATAGCGCTGGAATGGATGTATATACTAAAATAGTATTATAAACGAAAGGAAGTTTTACCATGACCGTCACAAAAGAGTCTCTGATCGGCGATATTCTGGACGCCGACCGCACCACCGCCACCTATTTCCTCGAAATGGGGATGCACTGTCTCGGCTGTCCCTCCGCCCGCGGCGAAACGCTGGCGCAGGCGTGCGAGGTTCACGGTGTGGATTGTGCGGAGCTGGTCGAAAAGATCAACGCGCACATGAGCGGCAAATAATCGCACGGTATCGCAACAGCGAAAACGCCCTGGCTCCTTCGGCCGGCGGCGTTTTTTCGCTATTTTTCTCGGGAAAGGAGCAGGACATATGACAGGATTGGACAAGCGTTTGGCGACGGTGGCGTCCTTTGTGCGGGCGGGCAGCCGCCTTGCCGACATCGGCACGGATCACGCCTATCTGCCCACAGCGCTGGTACACGCCGGTCACTGCCCCTCTGCCATTGCCTCCGATATCGGCGAAGGTCCTGCCGCTGCCGCCAGACGCACGGTATCGGCCGCCGGACTGGATGACCGCATCGACGTGCGCGTGGGCGACGGGCTGTGCACCGTCGCGCCGGATGAAGCGGACGATATCGTGATCGCGGGTATGGGCGGCGAAAACATCGCCGATATTCTCGCCGCCGCGCCATGGGTGCGGCAGAAACATATCCGGCTGATCCTACAGCCGATGTCCCGACCGGAAAAGCTGCGGCAGGCACTGCTGCAAGACGGTTTTGCCATCGAGGAGGAAACCGTCGTCGCCGACGGAAAACATTTGTACTTGATCATGTGCTGCACCTATATCGGTTGCGCAGTGACCCCCACCGAACGCGCGTGTTATGTGGGGCAGTTGCCGCACACGCCGGAAGCGGTTCGTTTCATCGAACGGCAGCAAAAACGGCTGTATGACCGCATGTGCGGGATTCAACATCAGGCGGAGGCGGCGGAGGAATACGCGACACTCTGCCGCGCCGCACAGGTAATGAGGGATTGGATTGACGAAAGTCTCTGATATTGTGAATTTTATTCACCTAAAAGCATCGCCCACGCTGGCAATGCCGTGGGATAATATCGGGCTGTTGGTCGGAGACGGCAGCGCCCCCGTCGAACGGGCGCTGATTTGTCTCGACATCACGCCGACGGCGATTGAAACGGCGGTGGCAAACGGCTGCACGCTGCTCATTTCGCATCATCCCGTCATTTTCAATGCGTTGAAGACGCTGCCCACGGGCAGTGTCCCCTATCTGCTGGCGCAGCACGGGCTGTCCGCGTTGTGCGCACACACCAATCTGGACGCGGCGGACGGCGGCGTG
>CAJKXG010000036.1 GCA_905203795.1 uncultured Oscillospiraceae bacterium
ATGAGCGCGGGCATACGGGAAATCGTCGCGCTGACCGATCCTGTCGGTGAGGTGGCGGACGGGTATCGCCGCCCGAACGGGCTGCGCATCCGCAAGGTGCGTGTGCCGATGGGTGTGATCGGCATCATCTATGAAGCGCGTCCCAATGTCACCGCCGACGCGGCTGCGCTGTGCATCAAGGCGGGCAGCGCGACCATCCTGCGCGGCGGCAAAGAGGCAATTCATTCCAACATGGCGATCACTGCCGCCATCCGCGGCGGGCTGGAAGCGGCGGGGCTGCCCGCCGATTGTGTGCAATTGGTGGAGGACACCTCCCGCGAGACGGCGGCTGCCATGATGCGGCTCAACCGCTACATCGACGTGTTGATCCCGCGCGGCGGTGCGGGGCTGATCCGCGCGGTGGTGGAGCAATCCTCCGTACCGGTCATTCAGACAGGTGTGGGCAACTGTCACGTGTACGTGGACGCGTCCGCCGACATCGACATGGCGGCGCGCATCATCACCAACGCCAAAGCCTCCCGCCCGTCCGTGTGCAATGCGGCGGAGACGCTGCTGGTGCATGCGGATATTGCGGAAAAGGCGCTGCCCGTGATGGCGGCGATGTTGACCGAGCACGGCGTGGCGCTGCGTTGCTGCCCCCGTGCGGCGGCGATGTTGACCGATTTTGATGTGACTCCCGCCACCGAAGAGGATTGGGCGACCGAATACGGCGACTATATCCTCGCGGTGAAGGTGGTGGATTCGCTGGAGGAGGCGATGGCGCATATCGCGCAGTACGGCACGGGGCACAGCGAGTGCATCGTCACCGACAGCCACACGGCGGCAGAGCGGTTCACCGACGAGGTGGACGCGGCGGCGGTGTATGTCAACGCCTCCACGCGCTTCACCGACGGCGGCGAATTCGGCATGGGTGCGGAGATCGGCATTTCGACGCAGAAATTGCATGCGCGCGGTCCGATGGGGCTGCGCGAGCTGACCACTGTGAAATATATCGTGTGCGGCGACGGGCAGTGCCGCTGAGCCGCTAAAGGGAAGGTGCGTTTATGAGCCGTATCAAAAAGACCGATACCGCAGAGACGATCGTTGAGGTGGAGACCTCGCCGCGATACAGCAAAAACGGGCAGCGGCGGGGGAAATACCGCTTTGCCGCACCGCTCGGGCTGGTGATGATTCTGCTCGCGGCAGTGGGGGTCGTGTCGCTGATCGTGTGGTCGGTGGGTGTGATCCGCGACGCGCGGGACACCTCCGGCATGAAAGAGGACATGTATTATACGCTGCTGCCGCTGATGAAGTTTACTCCCGCGGCGTTTGAGTCGGCGGACAAGTCGAGTCAGGACGCGCTGTTGCAGGCGGCGATCTACAAGATCACCGATGCGGAGTGGATCAAACAGAAGCAGGACGCGAACTATCAAACCCCCTTCGCCTACGACGATTACGGGCGCGTGGAGATCCCCGTGGAGCAGGTGGAAGCGTCGTATGCTTCGCTGTTCGGCAAATCCGCCAAGCCGCAGCACCACACCTTTGGGAAAGATCTCGGGGAATACTTCACCTACGAATACGATGCGGAGAACAAGTGCTATCACGCGCCGTCCACGGCGGATGAAGCGGCGTATCAGCCGGTGGTGGATACCATTCGGCGTGCGGGCGACACCTACAAGGTACGCGTTGGATATGTCCACATCCAAGATATCACCGTGGACGACCGTGGCAACGATGTGATCTCGCCGGAAAAGGCGACCTATTTCCAGTTGTACACGGTGGAAAAGCAGGAGGATGGCAGCTTTATCATCCTGTCGGTGGCGGATGAAAAGGAAGATAAATAGGTATATTTCAATCAAATTATACAAATAGTAATTTACGGGGCAGGTTTTTGCACCGTTAAACAGGATACCCCTGTAGAACAGCATTCTACAGGGGTATATTTTTGTACAGTGCTATTTGATGTCGATATCAAGCGGCTTATCCAGTTCATCGGACACATATTTGCCGTTTTTCTTGCGTTGGCGCACGCATTCGGACAGCAGGTACTCGATCTGTCCGTTGACCGAGCGGAAATCGTCCTCCGCCCACGCGGCGATCGCGTCATAGAGCTTTGCGGACAGGCGCAGCGGCACCTGCTTTTTTGCGTCCGCCATCAGTACAGACTCCCCGAGTTGACGACCGGTTGCGCGTCGTGGTTGCCGCACAGCACGACCAGCAGGTTGGATACCATCGCCGCTTTGCGTTCCTCGTCAAGCTCGATCGTGTTGTTTTGGCTCAGACGGTCGAGCGCCATTTCGACCATGCCCACCGCGCCGTCCACGATCATCTTGCGCGCGTCGATGATGGCGGAGGCTTGCTGGCGTTGCAACATGACCGCCGCGATTTCCGGTGCGTAGGCCAGATAGGTGATGCGCGCTTCGAGGATTTCCAGACCGGCATCCGCCACCTTTTGCTGGATCTCATCGCGGATGCGCGACGCCACCAGATCGCTCGATCCGCGCAGGCTGCCCTCGTCCGCGACACCGTCGCCGGTGGTATCCACGTTGGGGGCGATGTCATACGGGTAGATGCGCACGATGTTGCGCAGCGCGCTGTCACATTGCAGCGAGAGGTATTCTTTGTAGTTGTCCACATTGAACACCGCTTTCGCCGTGTCCACGACGCGCCACGTGACCGCAATGCCGATCTCCACGGGGTTGCCGAGACAATCGTTGATCTTCTGGCGGTTGTTGTTCAGCGTCATGATCTTGAGCGAGAGTTTTTTGCTCACCAGTTCGGCGCTGTTCATCGCGCCTTGCGCAGAGGCGACAAAAATGGATTTCGCGCTGCCGCCGTCCACGTCGCCGCTTTGGTTCAGTTTGGTCTTGGCGGCGGGGTTCACGCCCACGCAGAAGGGGTTGACAAAGTAGAAACCGTCGTTTTTCAGCGTGCCGATGTATTTGCCGAACAGCGTCAGCACCAGCGCTTCCTGCGGTTTCAGCACCTTCAGCCCGAGAAACGGCACCCAGCCGACCAGCATCCAAATGCCGCCGATGATGATCAGCGCGAGCGGGACGGCGGATACCGCGCTCTCCAAGCCGATACAGCCGTACACAAAGGCGGCGATTCCGGCGAGGTACAGGACGATGAAGAGCAGCAAAAATGCCATACCGTTCTTCTTGTTGTTCAGGATTTTCTCTTGCATAAGAAGCCCTCCTTAAATTTGATATCAAAATCATATCATAAAGATATACACTTGTCAAGGGGTATATGGAAAAATTTTGAAAAAAGTCGCTGTGCCTCGAAAAAGCACAGCGACTTGTGTGTCATCGGAGATTTTTCGCAAGGTGCGGACCTGCGGTCAGCACTTCGCGTATTGAGTTGGTGCTGAGTGTTGGCTGCGATGCTCGCATCGTAGTTTGTTTTTTTAACGGTGCGGCGGCGCATTCAAGCCGTGGCGATTGCTCACCGCAGGTGCAGTTACTCTCCGGCAGGAGCGTCGGTCAGCGAGTCGATGATCACCGCTGCATCGCTGCCGGCGACGGTCGGCAATTCACCGTTCCATTTTTCCAGCCACTTTTCACGCAGCAGCGGATCGGTCAGCGAATCCGCCAGTAATTTGTTGGCTTCCGCCTGTGCCTGTGCCGCGATGAGCTTTGTCTCGGCTTCTATCTTTGCCTTATCCTGCTCCGCCTGTGCCTTGACAACCGCTTGCTGCGCGTCGGTTTCCGCCTTTTTCAGTTCCTGTTCGGCAGTTTCCACCGCTTTTTTCGCGACAGCTTCTGCCGTGATCGCCGTTTCAATCTCCTCCGGCGCCTGCGTGTCCACAAAGTTGATGGACACAAAGGTGATGCCGCTGGATGCCAGACGCGTGCTCAGTTCGGTTTCAATGCCCTTGTAGATCTCGCTGCGCGCCCCGCCCAACACATCGATGATGTTGTACTTCGTCGTGATCTCCTCGATCGAACGCTGTGCCGTCGGATTGATCAAAGCGGTGTCCACGTTGTCCAGCGTGCGGTATTGCTTGAATACCTCGAACGCCTTGTCTGTGTCCACCCGATATTTCACGTCGATCGCCATGGTGATGTACTGCGCGTCTTTGGTCTGACCGGTGATGTTTTCCAGCGTTTTGGTCTGCACCTCCGAACTGATCGTGTAAATCTGATCAAACGGACCTTTGGTGTGCCAGCCCTCTGCCAGCGTCTTTTCCGATACGCCGGTAAAGGGACTGTAGACAATGCCGACCGAGTTGGCGGGCACGATGGCGACCATGCTGAATCCCATCAGCACAAACGCGCCGAGAGACGCAAACTGCTGCGGACGCAGATGCCATTTTCCCTCTCGGCGATCCACACCGAGAAGCGCAAACAAAATCAAAAAAACGATGATAGATGCGATAAGCCAGAACATATAAACTACCCTCTTTCTGTAAAATGGAGATACGGATGGCGCGCCGCCGTCGATCGCCATGCGGTCGCGCAACCAATGTTTAAAGCTCGAGTGTTTATTTTTCGAGCACATTTAGATTATATCATAGGTTCATATGAACTTCAACATCCAAATTTGTGCCGCAAACCTGAAATTTTCCGAAAATCGGAAATGACATCGTGAAATCTCGCATTTTCAACCGTTTTCGCCTATATTCGCCGTTTATCAATTGTTTGATGATTGACTCTTGCGCAATCGTACGGCTTGTGCTATACTAAAACCATATATACTACAATTTAAAGGGGTATCGGACATGTCGGGACATTCCAAGTGGAATAATATCAAACGCAAAAAGGAAAAAACAGACGGGCAAAAGGCGAAGATCTTCACCAAAATCGGACGTGAGATCGCCGTCGCCGTGAAGGAGGGGGGCGGCCCCGACCCTGCTTCCAACTCCAAGCTGAAGGACGCGATCGCCAAAGCGAAGGCGAATAACGTGCCGAACGATAACATCGACCGCATTATCAAAAAGGCGGCGGGCGAGGGCAATACCGACAACTACGAGGCGCTGCAATACGAGGGCTACGGTCCCAACGGCATCGCCGTGATCGTGGAAACGCTGACGGACAACCGCAACCGCACCGCAGGCGAGATGCGCCATTATTTCGATAAATACGGCGGCAATCTCGGGCAGTCGGGCTGCGTGTCGTTTATGTTCAACCAAAAAGGCGTGATCGCCATCGAAGCGGAGGGACTGGACGAGGATAAGGTGATGGAGGACGCATTGGAGGCAGGCGCATCGGATTTCGCCGCCGACGAGGATGTGTTCGAGATCACCACCGAGCCGGACGATTTTTCCGCCATCCGCGATGCGCTGGAGGAGAAGGGCTACACGTTTGTGTCCGCCGAGCTGGAAATGGTGCCGGATGTGTACAGCGCCATTGACGATCCCGAGCAGGTGGCGAAGATGGAAAAGCTGCTCGACATGCTGGAGGACAACGACGACGTGCAGAATGTCTGGCACAACTGGGATCGTCCCGAAGAGGAATAAACGCAGACAACACAACACCACCCTTTCGCAGGCTATGCGAAAGGGTGGTTTGCTGTTTGAGTCCCACATGATTATAACACTTGCAGAAAATCCGTTCATTTATCCGCAAAAAACATGTTGACAAGCCGGAAAAGGCGTGCTATAATAAGCGTTGCCGCGTGGAGCGGGCTTATTAAGTGTGCCTTTCGCACCGCCCGATTCAGCGAGACTGATACTAAAGGCAGGTAAGCGTATGTACGCGATTATCGAAACCGGCGGCAAGCAGTATAAGGTGCAGAGCGGCGATGTTCTGTTCATCGAAAAGCTGGATGCCGCAGAGGAATCCACTGTGACTTTTGACAAAGTCGTGGCTGTTCACAACGACAAGGAACTGAAGGTCGGCGCGCCGTATGTCAAGGGCGCATCGGTCGAAGCGACGGTTCTGAAGAACGGCAAGGGCAAGAAGATTACGGTCTTCACCTATCGTCCGAAGAAGGGCAGCAAACGCACGATGGGTCATCGTCAGCCGTATACCAAGGTGCAGATCGGCACGATCCAGGCGAAAGCGCCCCGCGCTCCCAAGGCTGCGGAAGCGACTGAAGCGGCGGAATAAACGCATCATGACGCGGGTGATGCTGCTGACGGCGGCGGACGGTCGCCTGAGCGGCTTTTGCATCAAAGGGCACAGCGGTGCGGGTGTCAGCGGACACGATCTGGTGTGCGCGGCGGTTTCCTCGGCATCGCTGATGACGGTCAACGCCGTGACGGACGTTTGTCGGGCGCACGCCGTCGTGCGGGAAAGCGACGGGCGGTTGTTTTTGTCGGTGCTGTCCGGCGATTTGGCGGCTTGCCAGACGCTGCTCGAGGGCTTTCGGTTGCACATGCGGGTGCTTGCGGCGCAGTATCCTGCGTATATTCGCGTTTCTGAAATCCAACCATGACTAAAGAAAGGCAGGAATCCTCAATGTTGAGAATAAATCTTCAGCTTTTTGCTCACAAAAAGGGCGTCGGTTCCACGAAAAACGGTCGTGATTCCGAGTCCAAACGCCTCGGCGTGAAGCGCGCCGACGGTCAGTTCGTGCTCGCGGGCAATATCCTTGTTCGTCAGCGCGGCACCCACATTCATCCCGGCACGAATGTCGGCATCGGCTCCGACGATACGCTGTACGCGACGGCGGACGGCACAGTGCGTTTTGAGCGCGTCGGCAAGGATCGCAAGAAAGTCAGCGTGTACGCGGTCGAGCAATAATCGACTGCACATAGACAGGCATCGGCGCTTGCGGGCGGCGGTGTGGTTATTTGCGGCTCTTGCAAACCGCATGGATGAGACAGAAGGGCAGGTCGCCGGAAATGTGACCTGCCTTTTTCATTTTGCGGGTGGCGGCGGGCATACTGGTGGTGGCAGGCGCTGACCTGCGGTTGAGATGCTCGCGCGTTGAGTTGGCGCTGATTATTGGCTGCAATACTCGCGTTGTAGTATGATTGTTATTTTCCGGAAAGGCGTTAAGGAGGGAATTTTTGTATGGCATCTTTCATCGATAAGGCGATCATTTTCGTCAAAGCGGGCGACGGCGGCAACGGTGCCGTCGCGTTTCACCGCGAAAAATACGTGGCGTCCGGCGGTCCGGACGGCGGCGACGGCGGTCGCGGCGGCAATGTCGTCTTTGTTGCACAGGATGATAGCAACACCTTGTCGGATTTGCGCTATAAACGCAAATATAAAGCAGAAAACGGCGGACAGGGCGCGGGGAAACGCTGCTTCGGCAAAGCGGGCGCGGACTGCGTGATCAAAGTGCCGCGCGGCACGCTGATTTACGATAATAAAACCGGACGCCTGATGGCGGATATTTCCGGCGACGAGCCGTTTGTGGCGGCGCACGGCGGTCGCGGCGGCTGGGGCAACGCGCATTTCGCGACCCCTACGCGCCAAACACCTCGTTTTGCCAAACCCGGTATCCCGGGCGAGGAATTTGAACTGCGGCTGGAACTCAAGCTGCTGGCGGACGTCGGACTGGTTGGATTCCCGAATGTCGGCAAGTCCACGCTGATCTCGGTGGTCAGCGAAGCAAAACCCGAGATCGCCAACTATCCGTTCACCACCATCACGCCGGTGCTCGGCGTGGTGCGCGTGGCGGAGGGCAGCTCGTTTGTGATGGCGGATATCCCCGGCGTCATCGAGGGCGCGAGCGAAGGCGTTGGGCTGGGTCACGCGTTTTTGCGGCATGTGGAACGCTGCCGTCTGCTCATCCACATCGTGGATGTGTCCGGCAGCGAAGGACGCGATCCGCTGGAGGATTTCCGCATTATCAACCGCGAATTGCGCGCGTTTAATCCGGCGTTGGCGGAGCGCCCGATGGTGGTGGCGGGCAATAAATGCGACCTCACCGACGACGAAACGGTGGAGAAATTCGCCGCCGCCGTGCGTGCCGAGGGATACGAATTTTTCCCGATGATGGCGGCGATCGCGCACGGTACGACCGAGCTGATCCAATATTGCGCCGCCAAACTCTCCACGCTGCCGCCCATTCCCGCGTTCGAGGCCGATCCCGAACCGCTGCCGGAGATCACCGGTGAGCGCGTGCCGACGGTCACGGTGCAGGACGGCGTGTACGTGGTGGAAGCAGACTGGCTGCTGCCGGTACTGCGCACCATCGATGTGGACGATTACGAGAGCCTGCAATATTTCCAGCGGGTGCTGCAATCGTCCGGTGTGGTCCGTGCGCTGACCGACGCGGGCATTCAGGAGGGCGACACGGTCAGCCTGTACGACTTTGACTTTGAATTCCTGTATTGAGGAAGTGATTCGATGTCCCGTTTGTATCCCTTGGAAGTGCAGCCGCGCACGCTCAGTCCGCTGACGCTGGCGTTTGTGGGCGACGGCGTGTACGAATTGATGGTGCGGGAACGGCTGGCGTGTCTTGCGAACCGTCCTGCCGGCGATCTGCATCGGCTGACGGTGGACATGGTGCGCGCGGAGGCGCAGTCGGCGGCGCTGGATCGCATTTTGCCGCTGCTGACCGAGGAGGAGGAAGCGGTGTTTCGCCGCGGCCGCAACGCGCACACCGCGCGCAACAGCCACGACTATCATCGCGCGACCGGCGTGGAAGCGCTGTTCGGCTACCTGTATCTGAACGGCGAACAGCAGCGGCTGCGGGAGCTGTTTGACGAAATCGTAAAGGATCTGTGATCATGCAAGAAAAGGAACAACAACTGCCGTTTGAGGATGCGATGAAGCAATTCCTGCAAACCTATGCACAGGAGCAGTTTGGTGCGAATGCGGACGGTGGGGAACTGATGGAGCGGGCGCGTGAGGAGATGGAAGGCTTTCGCCGCCTGATGACGTATTACAAATGCGCCATTATGGAGGTGCAGACGAAATTTCAGGTGTTGAGCGAGGAAGCGTCGCTGACCTACGACCGCAACCCCATCGAGTCGATCAAATCCCGCCTGAAAAGTGTGGACAGTATCCGCGAAAAGCTGCGCCGCAAGGGATTGCCGTTTACGTCGGCGTCTATTGAACGGAATATCCACGATGTGGCGGGGCTGCGCATCATCTGCTCGTTCCCCGAGGACATTTATCTCGTGCGTGGCTGGCTGCTGGAGCAGGATGACATTCGGCTGATTGAGGAAAAGGATTATATTCGTCACCCGAAGGACAACGGCTATCGCAGTCTGCATCTCATTGTGGAAGTGCCGATCTTTTTGCAGAAGGAGAAGCGCCCGATGCGGGTGGAGGTGCAGTTCCGCACCATCGCCATGGATTTTTGGGCGAGTCTCGAACACAAGCTGAAATACAAAAAGAATGTGGCGGGTGCGGATATCACCGAGCAGCTTCGGCAATGCGCGGAGGAAAGCGCTGCGTTGGATCTGCGCATGGAAGCGATTCGTCAGCAAATCGAGCAAATTCCGGCAAACAATTGA
>CAJKXG010000037.1 GCA_905203795.1 uncultured Oscillospiraceae bacterium
CCCCGCACGAGCCGGTGGATGTGGTGATTCGTCCCGAGGATATCGACATCGTGTCGCCGGACAAGGGGGATCTGACCGGTACGGTCACGTCCGTGACCTTTAAGGGTGTACATTTTGAGACGATCGTGGATTTCAAGGGCTTCAAGTGGCTGATCCAGACCACCGACTATTACGCACCCGATACGGTGATCGGCATTGTGCTGAACCCCGAAGATATCCATATCATGAAAAAGTCGGCGTATTCCGGCATGTTCGGCGACTACAGCTCCTATTCGGAGGAATTCGACGAGATGGCGGACCCCGAAATCGATCTGGTGGAAGAAGCAGCGGGAGGCGAGGACTGATGAAGCGTGCCGCTGCTCCGTATGGCGTGTGGATGGCGCTGTTTACCATCGTGCCGTTGGCGCTGGTCGTGTGGTTCGCGCTGACAGACGAGGCCGGCGCGTTCACGCTGGACAACATCGTCGCCATCAAGGATTATGTGCCCACATTTTGGGATTCGCTCAAGCTGGGAGCGATCTCCACGGCGTTGTGTCTGGTGCTGGCGTATCCGCTGGCGCTCAGCATTGCCCGTATGACGGAAAAGGTGCAGCGCACGATGGTGATGATCGTGATGCTGCCCATGTGGATGAATTTTTTGCTGCGCACCTACGCGTGGATGTCGCTGCTGGAGGATAAAGGGTTTATCAACCAGTTTCTCGGTCTGCTCGGATTGGGTCCGATGCATATGATCAACACCGACGGTGCGGTGGTGCTCGGCATGGTGTATAATTTTCTGCCGTTTATGGTGCTGCCGCTGTACTCGGTCATGGCGAAGATGGATCACCGCATTGTGGAAGCGGCGGAGGATCTCGGCTGCAATGGGTTTCAGGTGTTTCGCCGCATCACCCTGCCGCTGTCCGCGCCGGGTATCGTGTCCGGCATCACGATGGTGTTTGTACCGGCGGTCAGTACGTTTGTCATTACCAAGCTGCTTGGCGGCGGCAAACACATGCTGATCGGCGACGTCATCGAGATGATGTTCATCGGCAGCGGCAAGAATTACAACGTCGGCGCGGCGCTGTCGCTGGTGCTGATGGTGCTCATGCTGCTGTGTATGGCGCTGATGCGGTTTGTGGACAAGGACGAAGAGGAAATCGGGGGGCTGAGCATATGAAAACACTGTCCCGCCTTTATAACGCACTGATTTTCCTGTTTCTGTATGCGCCGATCGTGGTGCTGATCATTTTTTCCTTTAACGATTCCAAAAATCGCGTGATCTGGCACGGCTTCACCACGCGGTGGTATGTCGATTTGTTTGACAACGATCTGATCCTGCGGTCGCTGCGGGTGACGCTGATCGTGGCGGTGCTGGCGGCGTTGGCGGCTACCATCATCGGCACGGCCGCCGCCGTGGGTATCCACAAAATGAACGGCAAGCTGCGGCAGGTGTTCATGTCGGTCAACAATATCCCGATGGTCAACCCCGAGATCGTGACCGGTATTTCCATGATGCTGATGTTCGTGTTCATTTTTCGTGCCACCGGTTGGCTGCAACCGGGATTTACCACGCTGCTGCTGTCCCATATCACCTTTTGTATTCCGTATGTGGTGCTGCAGGTGATGCCCAAACTGCGGCAGATGAATCCGCACATGTTTGAAGCGGCGCTGGATCTCGGCTGCCCGCCGCTTAAGGCGTTTTTCCGCGTGATGCTGCCGGAGATCATGCCGGGCGTCATCACCGGCGCGTTGATGGCGTTTACCATGTCGCTGGATGATTTCGTGATCAGCTATTTCAACGCCGGCTCCACCGCACAAACGCTGTCGGTCACGATCTATTCGATGACCAAGAAGCCGGTCACACCGGAGATCAACGCACTGTCCACGCTGATGTTCGGCGCGGTGCTGCTGTTGTTGCTCATTGTGAATATTCGTCAGATCCGCGACGAAAGTAAGCAACGGAAGATGCGCGTATAAGTGCGTTTTCATAAATTTTATGCAGAGAGAGGTAGAAAAATGAAAAAATGGGTAGCTGTGGTGGCGGCGTTGGCGCTGCTTTCGATCGGACTGCTGTCCGGCTGCGGCAATTCCGACAAGGTGACACTCAATGTGTACAACTGGGGCGAGTATATCGACGATGAGGTGCTGCGTGTCAACGAGTTGTTTGAAAAAGAGACCGGCATCCGCGTCAATTATCAGACGTATGACAGCAACGAATCCATGTATACGCTGCTCAGTTCCGGCGCGGCCAGTTACGATATCGTATTTCCGTCGGACTACATGGTGGGAAAGATGATCAAGGAGGGGATGCTGGAAAAGCTGAACTTTGACAATATCCCCAATTATCAATACATCGACGAAGCCTATCGCAACCTGTCCTATGACCCGAACAACGAGTATTCCGTGCCGTATACATGGGGAACGGTCGGCATTTTCTACAACAAGAAATATGTGGACGAAGCGGATCTGGCTGCGGGTTGGGATCTGCTTTGGAACGAGAAATACAAGGGCAAAATTTATATGTTTGACAATCCGCGCGACGCGTTCGGCATTGCGGAGCTGAAGCTGGGGCTGTCGTTGAATACGACCGATGAAGCGGAACTGCAAAAAGCGTATGATGCGCTGGCAGAACAGCGTCCGCTGCTGCAAGGATATTACATGGATCAGGTGTTCCAGAAGATGACCAATGAAGAGGGCTGGATCGCGCCGTATTATTCGGGCGACGGCTCGATCATGATGTACGGCGAGGACGGCAACGAGAACATCGGGTATTTTGTGCCGGATAACGGTACCAACTTCTTTGTGGACGCCGTGTGTGTCGTCAAGGGAACCAAGCACAAGACCGAGGCGGAACAGTATATCAATTTCCTGTGCCGCACCGACGTGGCCAAGGCGAACGCTGAATACATCGGCTATTCCACGCCGCACACGGAAGCGCGTAAGCAGCTCGATCCCGAGATCGGCGAGAACGAGTATTTCTATCCCTCGAAAGAGGTGCTTGCCAAAACAGAAGTGTTTGAAACGCTGCCGGAAGAAACCAACAAGCTGATGGATTCGTTGTGGATCAAATTGAAAACGCAATAATGCGGCGCAACGAGAGCGCCCTGCCGATGAGCAGGGCGCTTTTTGCATAATCGGATAGGCGTGGGATACACTATGGTCAATGATGCGGCAGAAGGAGATTCCCATATGGCAGCTTTGACCAAGGAGTACCGACACAATTTGCAGTCGCTGGAAACCGCCCTGCGGGTATCCGCCAGTTTTGATATTGTCTCGCGCCCGCTGGAAATCGGCGAAGGCGCTGCTAACTTGTTTTTCGTGGACGGCTTTATCAAGGACGAGACGATGGCGAAGATGATGCAATTTTTCGCTTCGGTCAAAAAAGAGGAGAAGGACGGTGCGCATGACGCCGCCGCCTTTGCCCGACGGTATGTGCCGTACACGGAGGTAGAGTTTGCCGCCGACAGCGAGCAGGTGGTGATCGGCGTGTTGTCGGGACAGGTGGCGCTGCTGCTGGAGGGGTACGACCAGGTCATCATGATCGATGTGCGCACGTATCCCGTGCGTTCGGTAGACGAGCCTGAGGTGGATCGTGTGCTGCGCGGCGCACACGACGGGTTTGTGGAAACGCTGGTGTTCAACACCGTGCTCATCCGCCGCCACCTGCGCGATCCGCGCCTGACCATGGAATATCTGCAAATCGGTAGCGTGTCCAAGACCGATGTGGTGATGTGCTACATGAACGGCGTGGCGGAGGATAAGCTGGTCAAAAAGCTGCGCAAAAAGCTGCAATCCATCACCATTCCCGCCTTGTCCATGGGGCAGGAGAGCATGGCGGAGTGTCTGTTGCGCAAGCAGCAGTGGTACAATCCGTTTCCCAGGATTCGCTACACCGAGCGCCCCGACAGTGCGGCGGCGGCGGTGGCGGAGGGACGCATTTTGCTGATTGTGGATAACGCGCCGGCGGTGATGATCCTGCCGTCCGCTATTTTCGATTTTGTGCAGGACGTGAACGACTACTATTTTCCGCCGCTGGTCGCCACCTATCTGCGCATCATCCGCATGATCGTCTTTATTACAACGCTGTTTTTGACGCCGCTGTGGTATTTGGTGATCACCTCCGGCATACCGATTCCCGAATGGCTGTCGTTTTTGCAAATCGCCGAGCCGAACAGCGTGCCGATTTTGCTGCAACTGCTGATCGTCGAGGTGATGGTGGAGGCGATCCGTCTGGCATCGCTCAACACGCCCAATTCGCTGAGCGGCGCGTTCAGCGTCGTCGGGGCGCTGATTCTCGGCGAATTCGCCGTGTCCAGCGGGCTGTTCGTGGCGGAAGTGCTGCTGTATATGGCGTTTATCGCCGTGGCAAACTTCACACAGCCGAGCTTTGAATTGGGATATGCGTTCACCTTGTTCCGCATTGTATTTTTGATTTTGAGCGCGTTGTTCGGTGTGTGGGGGTTCGTCGGCGGGATCGCACTCCTGCTGTTGGTTGTCGCCACCACCCGCACGGTGCTGGGGCAGGGGTATCTGTACCCCGTGATCCCGTTCAATTGGGTGGCACTGAAACGCCTGATCGTGCGCCGCATTTTGTACCGCACCAATGCGTTCAAAGGGAATAGCTGACCTGTCTTTTGGCGCCGTTTCGGCGCTTACAAATGGGAAAAATTTACAATCCATCGGCTTGCAAAACGCAAATTTTCAAGAAATAAAAGGCAAAAAATCGCCAAGAAGACGCGTCTTTCCTTAGATTTTTCCGATATTTTATGTATATTTTACACAGTTTTAATACGAAAATGCGGGCGGATTATGCCGAGAACGGACATTTGCAAAAGGTTACAAAATTGTAACTTGATTTTTGTAAAAGGGGATAGTATAATGATATTCGATAAAAGCACAGCTGTTCTCTGGGACTCATCTGTCCTTTTGAGCACACCAATTTGTTCAGCCGGAATCGTCGGCGTATCGGCGGTTTCATGAAGGAGGAAGTGAGAGTATGCAGAAGGTGCTTATCATGAGCGAGTACAGCTTGCCGGCGAAAAAACCGACAAAGGGATACTTGTTCTGCAAGCGCACTCTGGATATTGTGTTTTCTTTATCCATGTCTTTGATTTTGCTCCCGATTGGGTTGGTGATCGCGGCGGTGGCGGCGATCGACACCAAGGGTTCTCCGATTTTTGTCCAAGAGCGCATGGGGCGCAACGGTCGTCCTTTCAAAATGTTCAAATTCCGTACCATGAGCGTCAATGCGCCCGCCAATGTGGCGACGTATCTGCTGGATGATGCGGAAAGCTATATTTCGCGTGTTGGCGGTCTGCTCCGCAAGCTGAGTCTGGACGAGCTGCCCCAACTGCTGAATATCCTCAAGGGGGATATGAGCTTTGTCGGCCCGCGTCCGGTCGTGCTGACCGAGACGGATCTGCTGGAACTGCGCCGTCGTAACGGCGCGGGAACGGTGCGTCCGGGGCTGACCGGTCTGGCGCAGGTCAACGGTCGGGACGATGTGGCGGTCGGCAAAAAAGCGCAGATGGATGGCGCGTATGTCGAAGATATGTGCTTTATCACCGATATGAAAATTGTCTTTAAGACGATCGGTAACGTGCTGACATCCAAAGGCGTGGTGGAAGGTGCGCAGCGTGAGCTGGCATCCACCGAAACGGATACGGACGCCAATCGCCGCGTGTCTTAAATTTTCAGAAAACACAATTTCAGAGAACAGCCATGCCCAAGCGGTATGGCTGTTTTGCTGTATGGGAGGTAGCCCTATGATTATCGAGACGGAGCGCACGATTTTGCGGGAGATGACGGACGAGGATCTGCCTGCTTTGTGCACGATTTTGCAGGATCCGGCGGTCATGTATGCGTATGAGCACGCGTTTTCCGACGCGGAAGTGCGGGAATGGCTGCGAAAACAGCAGCGACGATATCGCGAGGATGGGTTCGGCTTGTGGGGCGTTGTCGAAAAAACGAGCGGCGAAATGATCGGTCAATGCGGCTTGACGATGCAGGCGTGGGGCGAGCGACAGGTCGTGGAGGTGGGCTATCTGTTCCGAAAAGCGG
The DNA here is from genome assembly GCA_905203795.1 of uncultured Oscillospiraceae bacterium. Taxonomy (GTDB): domain Bacteria; phylum Bacillota; class Clostridia; order Oscillospirales; family Acutalibacteraceae; genus CAJKXG01. The sequence goes on from CAJKXG010000037.1 coordinate 6,040, forward strand.
TCTGGCATCGGGGATACGCGACCGAGACGGCTGTGGCATGCCGCGATGATGCGTTTCGGCGGTTGGGTGCGGCGGAAGTGTTTTCCATCATTCGCGACAGCAATTTTCCCTCGCAGCGTGTGGCGCTGCGCAACGGCATGACCGTTCGCGGGCAATTTGTCAAGCACTATTACGGCGTCGATATGCCGCATCTGGTGTTTTCCATCACGCGGGCGGAATGGGAAGCCGCGCACGCATAAAAAAGAGGACACGGAAAATTCCGTGTCCTCTTTCTGCGTTTGGATTATAAGGCTTTTTCGACGGCTTCTGCCAGTGTGTCATAGGGTTGCACGCCGATGGTGGTCGATTGCACCGCGCCGTCCTTGAGCACCACGATGGTCGGGATGCTTTGCACACCGTATTGTTCCGCGGCTTCCGGCGATTCATCCGTGTTTACCTTGACGACCTTCAACCGCCCGTCGTAGTCGGCTGCCAGCTTATCCATCACCGGCGCCATCATTTTGCAGGGCATACACCAGTCCGCGTAAAAATCCACGACCAGCACGCCGCTTTGGTGCAGCAGTGTTTGCAGTTCTTCGGTTTCCACATGCATGACTTCGGACATATCCAACACTCCTTTGAAAAATCACAGCCAATTTTCGTCCTGTTGTGTTTCGTCGGCGGTTTCCGTTGCGGTCAGCGTATCATACGATACCGTGCGCAGGGTGAATCGTCCGACGGCAAGCGCGATATATGCGACGGCGACCAACAGTCCGGCGATACGCGCGGCACGGCACAATCCCTTTCGTTCGAGAGCGGCGGGCAGCGCCAGCCACAGGGTGCGTGCCAAAAAGGGGAGAGGCAGCACCGACAGCCAGACAAGATTGAGGTTGATCGCCGTGGACCACACCGTACCCTCGCTGGTCGTCTGCAAACCGCCGAACTGCCAGAAATCCAGCAGTGCGATCACCAGCGTCAGCACGCCGCTCACCAGCAGCAGCCAAAAATCCGCACGGTGTTCGCGATGCCGGCGGATGTACGCGCGATGCGCATAAATCGCCGTGCCGATCAGCACAAACGCCAGCACGAACAGGTAGTTGACCGAGCGAAAATAGCCTGTCACAACAGCCGTTTCGCTATACATCGGCAGGCAAAAAAAGACGGATGCCGCCAGCAAAGCGGCGGTCGCGGCTGCGTAACCGATGGCTTTGGCAAAACGCCACGTTTCCGTCATACGGTTTCCTCCGCCGTTTCCACGGGACGCGGGCGGGCGGTGCGTTCGATCTGGATTTGGTCGAGCAGCTCCATGGCGGCTTCGCGAGTGGCCACCGCCGTGCCGTCCATGGTGGCGCACGCCGTGCCGCACGCCGCCGCCAACCGCACACATTCTTCCACGCCGTATTCCTTGACAAAGCCGACCACATATCCCGCCAGCGCGCTGTCGCCGGCGCCGACGGTGGATTTGACTTCCACTTGCGGCACCGTCGCGTGGACGATGCAGTCGCGATTGACGCAGATCAGCCCGTCGCCGCCCAGCGACACCAGCACGTTTTCCACACCGCTTTCCTGCAACACCGTCGCCGCCGCCGCGATGTCCTCCGTTTGAGTGCCTTCCACCGGCACGATACGGCGCAGCTCGTGGATGTTCGGCTTGATCAGCCACGGCGATACGCGGCGGTAATCCTCCAGCGTCAGCATGTCGCTGTCCACAACGACCAGTGCGCCCGCTTGCTTGACCGCCAGCATCAGCTCCACATAGTCCTGCACCGACACGTTTTCCGGCAGACTGCCCGCAAACACCACGATATCGCCCTGATTCATGCGGCTTTGGATCAGCGCCATCAGCGCACTGATCATCATGACCGACAGGAACGGACCCTTGCGGTTGAGCTTCATGGTGTTTTCCTCGTAGCGCAGCGTCAGATTTTCGCGCACCGCGCCGGTGATCTTGAGCAGCTCATAGTGCAGACCGTCCATTTCCAGATAATCCGCCAATTCGCGGCTGTTGTCCTCGCCCGCCACGGTCAGACACAGGCTGTCCAGACCGCAGGAATGAATGACGCGCGATACGTTGATGCCTTTGCCGCCCACTTCACGCGTTTCGCGCAGCACGCGGTTGGTCGCATCGAAATCCATGCCGTCCGTCCAAAGCGTCACGTCGATCGACGGGTTGAGGGTGACGCTGATAATGTTCCGTCGCATACAAGTCTTCCTTTCTGTTCCACGCTGTTGCGTATTACGCACGATGCCATTTGGCGCCCTGTGCCGTGTCCTCCACGATGATACCGCGTGCTTTCAGTTCGTCGCGCAGACGATCGGATTCCGCCCAGTTTTTGGCGGCGCGCGCTTCGCTGCGAGCCGCTACCAGTGCTTCGATCTCCGCTGTGTCGTCCGCCGTATCCGCGGTCGCGGTTTCCGCCGCCGCCTCCAACAGACCCAGCGACAGCACGCTGTCAAATTCCGCGATCAACTGCCGCTTGGTGCCGTCGTTCACCGGCGCCTTCAGCACGTCGTACAGAGCGGTGACAGCAAGCGAGGTGTTCAGATCGTTGTCCATCGCGTCACGGAATGCCTGCCGCAGCGGCGTGGCGCCCGCTTCGTCAAACGTGCCGTCCGTGCCCAGTGCGGAGATGCGCGCCACCAGCTTTTGATAGGCGGTCGCAGCATTGTCCAGCCCTTCATAGGAGAAAACCAGCGATTTGCGGTAGTGCGATTGCAGGCAGAAGAAACGATAGACCAGCGGTGCGTAGCCTTTGGATTCCAGCAGCGATACGGTGAGAAATTCGCCGCTGGATTTGCTCATTTTGCCGCTGTTCGTATTCAGATGCAGTACATGAAACCAATACCGGCACCACGGATGCCCGATATACGCCTCGCTTTGCGCGATCTCGTTGGTGTGATGGGGGAAGGCGTTGTCGATACCGCCGCAATGGATGTCGAGATATTCGCCGAGGTGTTTTAAGCTGATGCCGGTGCATTCTATGTGCCAGCCGGGATAGCCCAGTCCCCACGGGCTTTCCCATTTCAGCTCCTGATCTTCAAATTTCGATTTGGTAAACCACAGCACGAAATCGCATTTGTTGCGCTTATTGCCGTCTTCCTCCACGCCTTCACGCACGCCCACGGCGAGATCTTCGCTGTCGTGTTTGTTGAACACGTAATATTCGGTCAGCTTCGAGGTGTCGAAATACACGTTTCCGCCCGCTTCATAGGCGTAGCCCTTTTCCAGCAGACGCTCGATGATGCGGATGAAATCGGCAATGCAGGCGGTGGCGGGTTCCACCACATCCGGTGTTTTGATGT
>CAJKXG010000038.1 GCA_905203795.1 uncultured Oscillospiraceae bacterium
GCCGTTTCGCTTTTATCCGCCCGCGCGGCGATACCCGACCGCTGCATCGTCTCCACCGCATGGTTGAGCGTGTTGCAGAAAATGCGCACATCCCGCACCACCGGCAGCCCCCGTCGTTCTGCCGAACGCGTGTGAGGGTGTTCTTCGCTGTGCAGCGTTTCCGCCACCAGCCGTTCTGTCTGCGCGACGGTCAATTGCTGCGTCGCCGCCCGTTCCAGCAGCTTCGCCCGCGTCCTCTCATCGCGGCAAGCCAGCAACGCCCGCGCGTGTCGTTCGGTCAACCCCGCTTCCAGCATGCGCTGGCGCTCGCCGTCGGAAAACCGCAGCAGCCGCAGACGATTGGCAATGGTGGACTGCGCACAGCCCAAACGGTCGGCGGCTTCCTCCTGCGTCAAGCCATAGCACTGGATCAGCCGCCGAATGCCCTCTGCTGTCTCAAAGCAGTTCATATTCTCCCGCTGCAAATTCTCCAACAGCGCCAGCAACGCCCGCTGCTCCCCCGCCGCCTGCATCACGATACACGGCACCGAGCGCAATCCGGCGATTTTCGCCGCCCGCAGCCGCCGTTCCCCCGCGATCAGCGTGGGCGTACCGTCCTCCATCGTGATGCTGAGCGGATTGAGCACGCCGTTTTCGCTGATGCTCTGCGCCAGTTCCAGCAAACTCTCGCGGGAAAATTCCCGCCGCGGCTGGTCGGGATTGGGACGTATGTCCTCCACCGGCACCTGCCAAATCTCCCCGCCGCTTTTATAGGCGGTGCGCCACCGTTTCCCTATCATACGCCAACGTCCTTCCTTTTCAGACAATATACAAATGCCGTTTCCATGGTCAATGGCACTTCAAACGACACAGTTACGAGACTCAACGCCGGAAACTGTGTCCATTGTAGCATGGAAACGGCATTCATTTTGTCATATTCGGTTGTCGTATCGCCGCGATTACAGCGGCTGCTTGGCGATTTTCGCAGAAGGGCGCGGATAGTTTGCAGATGTCGCCGCCGTTTTTTCGACGACGATCAACCGCCGCCCGTACTGTCCATCCGTCGGACTGTTGGGAAGCTGCAAATCGCACACTTCGCGGATGCTGCCGCCGAGCAAATCGGCGGCATGGCGCGCCGCCTCCACTTCCCCGTCGCTGTCGGGACCTTTCATGGCGATAAAGCGACCGCCCACCCGCACAAACGGCAAACAATACTCACACAATGTCGGCAATGCGGCGACAGCGCGCGCCGTCGCCACATCAAACTGCTCCCGCAACGCCGCCTGCCGCCCGCCTTCCTCGGCACGCGCGTGGATCAGCGTCACCGGCAGCTTCACCGCCGCGCACAGCTCCTTCAAAAACACCAGCCGCTTGTTGAGACTGTCCAGCAGCGTCAGCCGCATATCGCCCCGCACAAGGGCGAGCGGCACACCCGGAAAACCCGCGCCCGTACCCACGTCGATCAGCGAACATGCGCCTGCGGGCAAAAGCGGCAATGCGGTCAGGCTGTCCACAAAATGCTTGAGCAGGATGCCGTCCGCGTCCGTGATGGCGGTCAAATTCATACGCGTGTTCCAGTCCGCCAGCATCCGCGCGTACACATCCAGCCGCTCTGCCGCCGTGTCGTCCACTGTCACACCGTAATCGGCGGCATACGCGATCAATTTTGCCTTGTCAATCATGCTGTCCCCTCTTTTGCGTCAGCCAAATCAGCAGCACCGAAATATCCGCCGGACTGACGCCGCTGATGCGGGACGCCTGCCCGATGCTACGCGGACGGATGCGTGTGAGCTTTTCAATCGCTTCCTTGCGCAAGCCCGTGATACTCTCGTAATCGGCGTTGTCCGGCAGCAGCCGTCCTTCCAGCCGCCGCATTTCGTCGATCGCCGCCTGCTGTCGGCGGATATATCCCTCGTACTGGATCTCCACCTCGATCTGCTCCATCACCAACGGATCCAGCGGCGGACGCGTTGCATCCACCGTTTCCAGTGCCGCATAACCGAGCTGCGGGCGCTTGAGCAGATCGATCAACCGAATGCCGGTGGTGACAGGCGTTGTTCCACGTGAAACAAGCAGAGTGTTGAGTGCATCGCTCGGCGGCAGGACGGTCTGCTCCAGCCGCCGCCGTTCTGCTTCATGGGCGGCTTCCCGCGCGCAAAAATGCGCCCAACGGGCGTCGTCCACCAAGCCGACCTCCCGCCCGATAGGCGTCAATCGGCGGTCGGCATTATCCTGCCGCAACACCAGCCGATATTCCGACCGCGAGGTCATCATGCGATACGGGTCGGTGCAGCCCTTGGTGACCAGATCGTCCACCAACGTGCCGATATAGCTGGAGGCGCGGTCGAGCAGCATCGGGGGGCGACCGTGCAGCTTCAGCGCCGCGTTGATGCCCGCGACCAGCCCTTGCGCCGCCGCTTCCTCATAGCCGGAACTGCCGTTGAACTGTCCCGCGCCGTACAGTCCGGGAATATCCAAAAATTCCAGCGTCGCGTCCAGTTGCAGCGGATCACAGCAATCGTATTCGATGGCATACGCCGGACGCATCACCTTGACCTGCTCCAACCCGGGAATCGTGTGCAAAAATGCCAGCTGCACGTCCTCCGGCATGGAGGAGGACAGCCCCTGCAAATACATCTCGTCGGTGTGCAATCCGCACGGCTCGATAAACACCTGATGGCGCTCTTTGTCGGCAAACCGCACCATTTTATCCTCGATACTGGGACAATAGCGCGGCCCGACCCCCTCGATCTTGCCGCCGTACAACGGCGATCGCGAGAGATTATCCAACAACACCGCTTTGGTTTCCGGCGTCGTCCACGTGATGTGGCATTCCAGCTTATTTTCTAGTGGTTCGGCGGTTTCAAACGAAAACGGCGTGACCGGTTCGTCCCCCGGCTGCGGCTCTAATCCATCGAACGCGATGCTGGAACGCAGCACACGCGCCGGCGTTCCCGTCTTGAAACGGCGCAGTGTCACGCCGAGCGCACGCAGGGATGCAGACAATGTTGCCGCCGGAAACATCCCGTCCGGTCCGCTTTCGTAAGACACATCGCCCACAAACACGCGCCCCTTGAGATAGGTGCCGGTCGCCAAAATCACCGCACGGGCGGTGTACTGCGCTTCCAGACGCGTGGTCAACAGCCAGCCGCCGTCCTCCGTGCGGGTCAGCTCCACGATCTCGCCTTGCTTGATATCGAGATGCGGCGTGGTTTCCAGCGTGTATTTCATATACGCGGAATACGCGCGCCGATCGATCTGCGCCCGCAGGGAATGGACAGCGGGACCCTTGCCGCGATTGAGCATACGGGATTGCAGCGTATTCGCATCCGCCGCGCGACCCATTTCGCCGCCCAGCGCGTCGATTTCCCGCACCAGATGTCCCTTGGCCGTGCCGCCGATCGACGGATTACACGGCATGTTCCCCACCGCGTCCATGTTGATGGTGAACAGCACCGTATCACAGCCCAATCGAGCCGCCGCCAACGCCGCTTCGATACCTGCGTGTCCGGCGCCGATCACAGCCACGGCATAGTGTCCCGCTAAAAATCTCATGTATTTTGCTAGTCCTTTCGTTTGGCGGCATACACCGTTTATTCAATGATGGTGGAAAATCCGTCCTCGTCTTTTTCCGCTTGCTGCTTTTGCTTGCGTGCCAACCGTCTGCGATGCAGCGCCATAGCCGGATATCCGAATTTGCTGAATACCCAATACAAAAATCCGCCGATAGCCGCCAGTGCAAGCAGCAGTTTCATGATGACCTTCATCGGTCCTACCTCCTTGTCAGCGTCATATTATCCATGTTTCCTCGGCAGTCCCCTGCCGTTACCATTCTCATTATACAATACCTTGTGCAAAAAGGCAATTCCCCTATTTTCCGACACAAAACCGCGAGAAAATTTCCTCCACCACCGCTTCGGTCGTGCGTTCACCGGTCAGCTCCAACACCGCCGCCAATGCGCCGTCGATACTCACCGACACCGCGTCCAGCGTCATGCCGCCGATCAGCGCGCTCAGCGCCTCCTCCACGCAATCCAAACACCGCCGTGCACAGGCGCGCTGCCGCTCCGTCACCAACACCGGCTCGTTGTCCTGCAAGTGCGCCACGCCCGTCACCTGCTCCACACACGCCGCCAACGCCGCTAAACCGTCGCCGTTTTGCGCAGAAATATATACTATATGTTGAAATATAAATTCTATATACGATTTGTCATCTTCCGAAAGCGTCCCGCTGTCAGTTTTGTTGACAACGGCGATCGCCGTCTGCGTCGCCGCCTGCTCCGCCACCGCCCGATCTGCCGCTGTCAGCGGGCGACTGCCGTCAAACACCGCCAACACCAGCGCCGCCTGTGCCAAACGCGCGCGCGCCCGCGTCACGCCGATGCTCTCCACCTCGTCGGCGGTATCGCGAATGCCCGCCGTATCCGACAACCGCAGCATCACCTCACCCACGCGCACCGTTTCCTCCACAATGTCGCGGGTCGTGCCCGCCACATCGGTGACAATGCTACGTTCACAGCCCGCCAACGCGTTCATCAGCGTGGATTTCCCCACATTCGGACTTCCGACGATGACGGTATCAATCCCCTCACGCAGAACACGCCCCGCGTCGTAGGTGGCGAGCAACGCCGTCAGCGTGTCCCGCGCCTGCTGTAACACGGGTTCGAGCACCGCCGCGTCCAGCTCGGGAATGTCGTCGTCGGGGTAATCCACAAACGCCGAAAACTGCGCCGTAACGGCGAGCAGCGACTGCTTGACCTGCTCGAGCCGGCGATAGATCGCGCCCTCGCGCGCCGCCAATGCCGTTTTCGCCGCCAGCCGACCGTTCGCCGCGATCAGCGTCATCACCGCCTCTGCGCCCGCCAAATCCATTTTGCCGTTGACAAACGCGCGTCGGGTAAACTCGCCTGCTTCCGCTGCCCGCGCACCCGCGTCCAGCACCGCCCGCAGCACCCGCTGCAACAAATACACGCCGCCGTGACAGGACAGCTCCACCGTGTTTTCGCCGGTGTAGCTGTGCGGTGCGCGAAACACCAGCGCCACACAATCGTCGATATCACCGTCCGCGTCCACCACATGCCCGTACAGCGCCGTATACCCCGCCAAATCGGACAGCCGCTTGCCGCCCGCACTGCGAAACACCCGATCCGCCACTGTGATGGCGTCCGAACCCGACAGGCGCACCACACCCAAGCCCGCCGCCGCCACAGGCGTGGCGATCGCCGCAATGGTATCGCTGTCTCTCATAAAATCCCGCCTTCTGTCCATTTATCTACCCCCTGTATTATACAAATAGGATAATTCTATAAAATTATACACCATTTTCAAAACAGGGGCATATTTTTGTACCGCATGATTCCTCCGGCCGGAAGCAAGCATAGGGACACGGCGTACCGTGCCCCTATGGCTTCAAGAGGTTTCTGCTGCAAACCGCTTTTATTCTTCCGTCGGCACTTCAGTGCTCTCGACCGTTTCGCCTTCGTCCGCGCTGCCGTCGTCCTCCGGCTTAGCCGTTTCCGCCGACTCCTCACGCGGCGCACACACCAGCGATACGATCTGCGCACCGTCCGGCACGCGCATCACACGGACGCCCTTGGACGGGCGACGGCACTGCCGAATCTCGTCCACATGCATCCGAATCACGATGCCGTCGGTGGAGATTAGAATAATGTCGTCCTCCAGCGTCAGCACACGGATCGCCGCGACCTTGCCGTATTCCTCGGTATGGTAGTTGATCAAGCCCTTGCCGCCGCGCGACTGCACACGGTAATCCGCCATCGTGCTGAGACGTCCGTAGCCGGTTTCGGTCACGGTCAGGATCAGCTTATCGTCTGTGCACACTTCCATGCCGACCACTTCGTCGTCCTCCGCCAGCGTCAGTGCCTTCACACCGCGCGCCGTCCGTCCGACCACGCGGGCGTCATTTTCATCGAAGCAGATCGCCATGCCCTGCCGCGTCGCCACCATCAATTTCTGATGACCGTCGGTCAGCTGCACCCACGCCAGCTCGTCGCCCTCATCCAGATCAATGGCGATCAGACCGCTCTTACGCACATTGGCGTATGCGTCCAGACGCGTGCGCTTGATGATGCCCTTGCGTGTCACCATGCACAAGTACTGTTCGCCTTCCGTCTCGGATACATGGATCATCGCCGTCACCTTTTCGTCGCCGCTGATCGGCAACAGGTTGACGATGTTCATGCCCTTGGATGTACGGCTGCCTTCCGGCACTTCGTAGCATTTCAGGCGATACACACGTCCCTCCGAGGTGAAGAACATGACGTAGTCGTGGCTGGAGCAAAGGAACATGGTTTCGGTGACATCCTCGTCGCGCGTCGCCATACCCATGATACCGCGCCCGCCGCGCCGCTGCGTCTTATACATATCCGCCGCCTGCCGCTTGATATAGCCGAGACGGGTCATGGTCAGCACGCTTTCCTCCACGGGGATCAGATCCTCGATATCCACTTCGCCGGACACCATGGAAATCTCCGTGCGGCGTTCGTCGCCGTATTTATCGCGCATTTTGAGGCATTCCTCTTTCACAATCGCCTTGATCTTGCTTTCGTGGGCGAGGATATCCTCCAGTTCGGCGATTTTGGCGAGCAGCGCGTTGAGTTCGTCCTCGATCTTTTGCCGTTCCAGACCGGACAAGCGACCGAGCTGCATTTTGACGATCGCGTCCGCCTGAACGTCGTCAAACGCGAAGCGCTCCATCAAACGCGCCTTGGAATCGTTGATATCTTTTGAACTGCGGATAATCGCAATCACTTCGTCGATAAAATCGACCGCAACCTTGAGCGCTTCCAAAATGTGTGCGCGGTCTTTCGCCTTGTTCAGGTCAAACATGGTGCGGCGGGTGATGACCTCGCACTGGAATTTGATGTATTCCTCCAGCATGGCCTTGAGCGAGAGGACCTTCGGCACGCCGTCTACCAGCGCTAGCATGATCGCGCCGAACGTCACCTGCATCTGCGTGAAGGCGAACAACTGGTTCAGCACCACCTGCGGGTTGGCATCACGTTTGAGATCGATGACCACGCGCATGCCCTCACGGGACGAATAGTCCACCACATCGCGAATGCCTTCGATGCGCTTGTCGTCCACCAGATCAATGATGGATTTGACCATCTTCAATTTATTGACCATGTAGGGGATTTCGGTGATGACGATACGGAACTGCCCGTTGTGTACCTCTTCGATCTCGGTACGCGCCCGCAGCACAATGCGGCCGCGGCCGGTCGCATACGCCGCGCGGATGCCCGAATACCCCATGATCACACCGCCGGTCGGAAAATCCGGTCCTTTGATGTGATCCATGATCTCCGGCAGCGATGCATCGGGATTGTCGATCAGCAGACAGATGCCGTCAATCACTTCGCACAGATTGTGCGGCGGGATGTTGGTCGCCATGCCGACGGCGATACCCGTCGAGCCGTTCACCAGCAAGCATGGGAAGCGGGACGGCAACACGACCGGTTCTTTCAGACGGTCGTCGTAGTTGGAGATGAAATCCACCGTATCCTTCTCGATATCAGTCAGCATGTCCAGCGACATTTTGGTCATGCGCGCTTCGGTATATCGATACGCCGCCGCAGGGTGACCGTCTATCGAACCGAAGTTGCCGTGTCCGTCGACCAAGGGATACCGCAGGGAGAAATCCTGCGCCATGCGCACCAAGGCGTCGTACACCGACGCGTCGCCGTGGGGATGATAACGACCCAGCACCGCACCGACCGTGTCCGCGCATTTGCGGTACGCCTTGTCGGGGGTGAGGTTGTTTTCATGCATGGTATACAAGATACGCCGATGCACCGGTTTCAGCCCGTCGCGCACATCCGGCAGCGCCCGCGCCACCAGAACGGACATCGAATACTCGAGGTATCTCTTTTTCATTTCCGCTTCCAAATCGACATTGATCAATTTGCCCTGCGGCATGTTTTGTTCTTCCACTTCCGATTGCTCCCTTCTGTTGCAGAAATTCTCCTGCCGTTCCCGTCTATCTCATCATTGACCCGCTGTCGCCAGCAATTGCCGCAGCAGCGCCGCATTCGGCACCGCCGACAGCGGAATCATCAGCAAATCATGGATACTTTCGATTTCCAGCCGTTCCTCCTGCTCCCGTACGGTCAGTCCTGTCGGCAGGATTAGCCGTTCACAGCCGTCGGCGTGTACGACAAATCCCGCCTCTGTGACCGCCACTTGCACGATACGGTCCGGATACCGCGCCTGTCGGCGCTTTTGCTCGCTTCGATACCACCAACGGCTCATCCCATAGGCGAACCCCATCAGCAGCGGAAAAATCACACCCGTCATCAGCAAGGTATCGACCGTCAGATAAGCGGTAAACGTATACAAACCCGCGATAATGCCCGCCGCAGACAGCGAAAGCGCCAACAGCGTCAGCCACTTTTCCCGCACGACGGTACGCGACATGCGCTGTACCCGCCGTTCATCTTCTTCACGCAGGCGGGTGTAAGCAAATTGCATATACACCGTCGGAGCGGGCAGCGGCGAAACCGGCAAACGCTCCTGCCGGCGCGCGTAAAACGGTGTTTGCACCCGCCGGCGCTCCTTTGGAATACGCGCACAAAGGTATTGATAAAATTGCTGTGCCTGTTCGTCCGTGACATCCGCCGCCCGCAAAATCATTGTGATCCCGCCGTCATAGACGAGCAGCATGTTGCCCAGTTCCAACAATGTTGTTTCGGGCGAAAAGAAGAGCGTCTGGCAAAGATATGTCGTTCGCTGCACCAGTCGATCGCCGAACAGCTCGGTCTGTATCTCGCCTGCATACGCAACCGCGTAAGCGGCATATTGCTGTTGCAGCTGCTGCCTGTGATGATGGCGATACGCCAAACCGGTCAGCAGGGACAGCGGCAGCACACACAGCGCCAGCAGCATAAGTACGCCGCTTTCGTTTGACACGGCAATCGCATACAGCTCCAGCAGAAAAAACGCCCACAGCAGATACAGCGCCGCCATGATCCATCCGCGTATGCCCGCGTTGCGGCGCTGCAACAGCATATACTGCTGCTGATCCACCGCCTGCCCTGCCAGCCGCATACGCAGTGCATCCGGCGACTCCGGCTCGGGGAGCGGCTCGCGCGGCGGCTGTAAACCGACGGTCGGTCGCATCGGCGGTACAGCCTGCCAATACGGCGGTGTGACGGGCGGGGTATAGGCGGG
>CAJKXG010000039.1 GCA_905203795.1 uncultured Oscillospiraceae bacterium
AATTTTTCCGTCAGGGTCGTTTTCCCCGCGTCCGGGTGAGAGATAATGGCAAAGGTACGCCGCTTTTTGATCTCATTTTCGTATAATGGCAAATGAAGTTCCTCCAACGATACAAATTCAAGCGATTTCATTCTATTTTATACTATTTTGGGGAAATAATCAACCGTTCTGCGCCAATTTTTGCCGTGCATCTGAAACTTTTTCCGTAAACGCTTTCAAATATGGCAAAGCCGATCCGCGGCACACACTAATCCTGCGTCGCCAAAAGGCGATGCTATTTGAAAAGAATGGAAGTGTTTGACATGTACCATTCCTTTTACGGCACATCCTTCTGGAATGTGGCGGGCGACTTAACCCCGCGCCGCAGCACACGAGATGTGTTGCCGGAGGATGATTTCAACCGTCTGCCGGAGGATGTGCGCGAAACGCTCAATCACTATCCTTTCGCCTTCCGTTCGGAGGCAGCACTTCGCCAAAAAGCGGAGGAACTGCTTCGCAAGGCCTGACACAAAGGAGCGACCGCCCCATGATTACCGGCAGCTACGGCGTTGGTTTATCGGATCTGCTGGATCAAAATGTGTCCTGTTACGAATATTTCTATTCGCTCCCCGAGGATCTTCGTCGCAAGATCGAAAAACAGGACATCGCCTCTTTTGAGGAAATGCAGGAATATGTGGAAGAACAACGCCAAAACCGCGAAGAAGCATAGGGGATCTCCCCTATGCTTCTTCGTTCTTCTCATCAGTGTTTTCGTTCTTCTCGGTATTTTCGGTATTTTCAGTATCTTCGGTATCTTCGGTATTTTCCGCGTCTTGCGGCAATTTACCGACCACCATCTGCAAAATCAATCGGGCATCCACCGAATCAATCGTCTGACTGCCGTCTACATCCGCCGCTTCAAGAGACAACTCTTCCGCTGTCAATTTTCCGACGGTGTATTGCAAGACCAGACGGGCATCCGTGGAATTTAACTCTCCATCGCCGTTGACGTCGCCCTTTATGAATACGGGCGGCGACGGATCGTCTTCATCTTTGGTTTTCACAGTCGCGAGGATCGTCGCTTCCAGTCCTTTGCAGGTCACCGTCACCGGACGCTCCCCACTTTTGGAAAAATCATACGACAGTTCATAACCCGTATTTTTCAGTGCCGTCGATCCGTCGCTGTAGGTGACCACCACACGCACATCCGTCGCTTTCAGCAAATCGCCCACGAGGAAGTATCCTTCGCCCGTCCATGACAACGACATCGATTGCGGAGACGGTTTCAGCAATACGGCGTATTCCAACGAGATCCAGCCGGTGACCTTGTCGACCGTCACTTGTCCCCATCCGTTTTTCACCGCCGTCACCGTCACCTTGGTATCCTGCAACAGCGAGCCGACCCGATCATACTGCGTGCCGGTGCCCGCCCGTATGTACAGCAGATCGGCGGTCACGCGGTATTCGCCCGGGACAGGATCCTTTGTGGTCGGATCGGTCAACGGCGTCTCATCCGGTGTGGATGGTATAGTCGGCTCATCTTCGCCGGGATATTGTTTCGGCTGACGGATATAGTCGATTCCCTGCGCGTTGTATTTTTTAATAAAGGCGCTCCAGGTGTAGTGGGTGATGTAAATGCCGCAATGGTTATCATAATTGCCGTGGAGGACATTAAAACCGTCGTCATCCATATTCAGGAAGATCATCGAATGCCGATTGCGTATACGGATATGCGCGCCTGTCTTTGTCCTCGACAGCAGATCCTTGAGCACCGTTTCGGTCAATTCGCCGGATTTGGTCGAACCGACATTTTCATACAACGATTCATTCCACGATGTATCCAAGAATCCGAAACAAGAGTAAAACACATAGCGCGCGTATCCGAAACACTGCCACGCATACAGATCCACCCCGTCCACCACCCGACGGCAGTTGCAGCCGTATGGCTCGGTGGCACAATAGCTTTCATTGTGGCAGGTGCATGGTTTCCCGTTATAGGTAAAATACGAACCGACAGGGAAAGCCTCCAACGCACGATTTAAGCGTTCCGCGATGACGGGGTTATCCGTATACTGCGCCGCATTCGTTTTGTCAGCCGCCGCTGTCAACGGCACCCCCGTCGCCAGCAACAGCATCGCCAGCAGTACACACACCCATCGCCGATGGTACATGGACATCCCCCGTTTCGTTCAGAATGGTTGTATTCTACCATATTTCGACGGGTTTGTCCAGACAAAAGACGCTTCCTATTCTTTCCAGCCGGGCACATCCTTGCCGACAGCGTATTGCAGGATCATGCGCGCGTCCGCCGAATCGATCGTCTGATCGTCGTTCACATCTGCCGCATCCATATCCAGGGCCGTGTTATCGATTTTCTTGACCGCATACTGCAACACCAGTCGCGCATCGCTGCTGTCCACTTCGCCGCTGTGATCGGCATCGCCGACCAAAGCCTTATCCGGATCATCCGGATCATCCGGCTCATTTGTCTTAGTGGCCGTACCGTACACCTCCAATTCGTAGAGGGAAATACCGTATTTCTGCCCGTTGATTTCCACACGTGTCAGACCGCTCAGATTGATGTATCTGGCTGTAAAGGTGAGCGGCAGTTCTTCCTTACCGCCCTTTGCGTTGGAGGCGATATACACTTGTGTCCAGTTTTCGCCGTCATCAGATGCTAAGATCATGTAATCCGGCGCATAGGCCGCTTCCCAATACAGTGTAATGCCTTGCACATCATACTGCGCGCCCAGATCCAATTCGATCCACTCGCCATCCTCCGCTTCCGAAGCCCAACGGGTCGTCGGATCGCCATCGGTTGCCATGGCGGGAGCATAGGTCGCGTTGTTGTGTTCGTAAGAGGAAGCGCTCACTTTCGCGTTCGGCGCTACATTTTTCAGAATAGCCTTTTCGTCCAGCGTC
The DNA here is from genome assembly GCA_905203795.1 of uncultured Oscillospiraceae bacterium. Classification (GTDB taxonomy): domain Bacteria; phylum Bacillota; class Clostridia; order Oscillospirales; family Acutalibacteraceae; genus CAJKXG01. Next base: position 2,902 of record CAJKXG010000039.1, read on the forward strand.
AGCGTGATATCCACCGTCTCGCCCGCCGTCAGCGTGACTTCCCGCGCGATCGTCCCAAGAGACGATTCCGCCACGACCGCCGTGGTTTCGATCGCGGTGATGCCCTGACGCTCAATCAGCGTGATCGTCTGGTCGATATCGGACGTCAGTTGGCAATGAATCTTGCCGGTGTCCATATCCCATGCCATTTGATCAACCGTGATCTGATTGCGTCCCAACATACCGTTGATCGAGCCTTTTGTCAGGGTCGTCGGCAGTGCGGGCAGGAACTCCAGCGTGTTTTCATCCGACGAGACCAGCATTTCCATCAAAATGGTCGGCACCGTATTGCACACGTCCGTGCAGAACACGTTGTTGTCCGGATAGTGCGCCGTGGTCAAACCGTTAAAATAGAAATCTTCTTTGCCCAGACGCAGCAGCTTCTGGGTGACCGAGTTGGCTTCCTTCAGATTGGCGGCGATCAACGCGGCATGCAGCAAGCCGTGTCCCGCATTTTCGTAGTTGTACGCGTCTTTTTTGCTCAGCGTGGTCTTGGCAGCCTCATACACCTCGGGGGTCTCCTCCGGCGTGATGGCACGATACGGGAACACACCGATCAGACCGCTGGAATGACGGTGATTGTAGTTGTCCTTCAGACCGTCCCAAGCCCATTCCGCAAGCGCGCCGTCCTCGTTGATGCGATAATCCGGCAGGTGATCGAGAATATAGCTCCAGCGCTCCACGCCTTCGCCCTCGCCCTGTTCCACATCCAGCATATCGCACACTTCAAGCAGCGTGGTCAACGCAAAACGCGCACCGGAAATATCAAACTCCGAGTTGTTGACCAACGACATGCCGAGACCGGCAGGCTGGTTTTCCGGCGAAATCGAGCCGGCAAAAATGAAGTTGCCGTCCTCATCCTTCTCGACCAGGAAATCCTCATAGAACAGCCCCAGTTCGCTGAGCAGCGGATACAGCCGTTCTCTCACAAAATCCACATCGCCGGTCGCCTGATAGTATTCCCAGAACGGATACAACAGCCATGCTTCTTCGCCGGTGACATAATGATAGGGATAATAATAGTTCAGTGCGGAGATCAAGCCGGAGGACGCGCCGGGCGTGTTACCGCCTGCAAGCAAGCCGCGGCAACCCAGCAGCTTGGTGGCGTTGGTGCGGAAATCATCCGCCCACGCCTCGTTGAGATAGAAATACCCTTCCATGGTTTCCGGCATATTGCCGACGATCGCGCCCGAAATCTGGAGATTCAGGTTGGCGTCCAGATGGTAGTAGCCGCCCCAACCAACATCACAATCGCCTGTCCAGATACCCAACAGATCGGGAGAACCGAGATCGCCTGCCGAGCAGAGATAGTGATACCGACCCGCATCAAACAGACGCTCATACAGCGCCGGCAGCAGCGAGGATTTTCCCTTTTGCTCTTCCAAAAGCGCTTCGTTGGATTTGGCACGGTCTTCGGCAGAAGCGTTCAGATCCAGCGTCACGCGGTCGTAGATTTCGCCATGAGTCGCGATTTGACCCGCCAACAGCGTATCATAATCGGCGGAGAGCTTCGCCAAGTCCGCCTGCACCAAGCCTTTTTCCCATTCGGTGGTGCAATCACGGTTGTAGCGCTCCACACGCGTCAGCAGCAGCACTTCGTCCGCACCGCTGACCGACAGCACATTGCCGTTCAATTCGGTTTTGGCGCCGTCGCCCTTGACAATCACCCGCGTGACGCCCTCATAACCGGCGTTGCCGGTTTGGGCAGGCTGCGGATACACCGCACGCAGGCAGAGGAATTCTTCGGAGGAAACATTGGTGAATTTCATCCCTGCCGGCAGATGCATGCCTGTGTCCGTGGTCAATTCCACCGAACAATCCAGCTTGCCGTTGCTCGGCTTTTGCAGACGTTGCACCACCACGTTGTCCTGTCGGGACACAAACGTGGAACGTGTCCAGTCACCGCGCGCATCGGTCCAGTTGACGTCGATTTCGCCGGTGCGGTAGTCACAGGTGCGGGAATATCCGCTCACCTCGCCGCTTTCCGGAATGGTGATCTTCATCTCGTAACCGGGATGCTTGTTGCCCTCGCCGCCATCCTGCCAGCCATGCGTCGCATTGGCCAGATCGTTGGCGGTTTTGTAATCCCCACTGGCACACGCTTCACGAATTTTCTTGATGTTTTCTTCGCTTACGGTGTTGAAGCTGCGGCTGCGTGTGGCAGCAATGTTGAACAGACGGTGATTATACACCACTGTGTCGTTCAACGGATTACCAAACACAATCACGCCCATGATACCGTTACCGCCCATAAAACCGTCTTCCCAGTCCTCATAGGCCGTCGGATAAGTATAGGACAGTCCCATGCGCTCTCTCACAGACGATTCCTCCTGTTCTTCCGCCGATATCACAGCCGGCGTTGCGGAAGCCATCATAGCCAGTGCCAATCCGGCCGCCAAACATGCCTTCATTTTTTTCATCGGAACATACCCTCTTTCTTTATATTACGATGTATGACCGTTACTTCTTTTCCGCCGGAAACGCATCAATTTTGTTCACGGCTTTTTGCAGAATATACCGTGCATCGGTGGAATCAATGGCACGATCGCCATTCACATCCGCACGCACTGCGTCGTCACCCGCCAGCGTCACCTTGCCGACAGCGTGCTGCAACGCCACACGTGCGTCACTGGAATCCACCACACCGTCGTCGTTGGCATCGCCGATCAGCAGTTCGGGATCATCCGGATCTTCGATCACTTCAGTTTCAGCAGTGACGGTCGCTTCTGTGATGTTCCAGCCTTCCACCGCAAACACCGGTTCGCCGCCGTTCAGACGGGATTCCGCGATTTCCAGCTTGATGGTCTGCGACTGACCGGGCATCAGCGAGATGTAGTTGTCGTCGTAGTACACAGGCAGGACACGATCCCCCGTCGCCGTTTCCGTCGTCTTGAGGCGGATCATCAGCGCCGGCGTATCCGAGGTGTTGGTGATGACCACCGCGTACCGACGGATGCCGTCCTCCGCCGTCAACTCGCATTTAGCGGTGTCGAGCGTGACATTGCTCAGCGTATTCAGCGCTTTGTACTGCTGCGATTCCTTGGTGTTCGTCCAGTAGAAATCGCTGCCCAATGTCTTGCCATTCGCGTTGCGCACATAGGTTTCGATGAACAGAATATCCGTGGCATTTTCGGGCACTTCCAGCATCGTCAGACCCACCACGTCATCCGCGCTGCAGTCTGTGACATCCTCCCATTCGCCCACGCACTTGCCGTTCAAATCGTACACCTTATAGCCGACCGTCAAGTTCTTCAGTTCCTGACCGGTCGAATTGCTGAGAGCAATCAGATTATTCGCACAGTTCCAATACACCTTGATCGGCTGGTTAGCTTTCTTGATGGCGAAATATCCGGCATTGGTATCATAATAATAATCATATGTTTGCCATACCATCGACGGCCACGCCGACTGGCTCATCCACATCAGCAAGCCGTTGCCGCGCGCGTTATACACCGCTTCAAACATCGCCTTGTGCTCTTCGTAGTTGACCATCTGCGCGATACGGGCAAATTCCTTCAAGCTGTTGTACTCGCCGTATCCGTTGCGCATCATTGTCTCGAACGCATCCGCGCCCTGTGCGCTCTTCCCGCAGAAATCATGCAGACCCCACACAGAGTTGATCGGCCATGCATATTCGTCTGTCAGCATTTCGAGCAAGCTCTCATACGACGGGATGTTGGGCATACCGCGTTCGCTGTGCAGCGTGCGCGGGGTGTTTTGGAAATACCATGACACCGGCTGCACACCGTACGGACCGAAACCGCTCACGGTATTGGAAGCGGAATGCGGAATGTAATGACGTGTGCCGTCTTCCGTCAGCGTCACCAGCGTCAACTGCGCGTTCAGCGTTTCAGGCGGATTACCTTCGTTGCGCCCGCAGTACAGAGCCAATGCCGCATGAGAACGGTTGCGGCGCACTTTATCCACCGCGTTGGCCACAAACATGTCCTCATCGTTCGGGTTGGGACCGTCGCCCGGGTTTGCCAGCCAGAAGTCATCCCAGATCAGAATGCCATAGCGGTCGCACGCTTCATAAAATGCCGGATGATTGGTCATGCCGACCCAGTTGCGGATCATGGTCAGGTTGGCTTCTGCGTGCAGCCGAATCTTGATGTCGTAATCCTCGGGCGTTGCCGCCAGGTTGGCGTCGTCCATACCCCAGTTGCCGCCGCGGCAGACAATGCGCACACCGTTGCAGGAGATGGTCAGCGGCGAACCGGCGGAATACGTGAATTCGCGTACCCCGAAGGACACCGTCTTGGTATCCGAAACCTCGCCATTATCCGAAACAGACAGCGTCGCGTCGTACAGGAACTGCTCCCCGTATGTATTCGGCCACCACAGGCGCGGCTGATCCATGGTCAGTGTCGCCACGGTGACTTCTTTGGTCTCGCCCGCTTTCAAATGGATCGGTTCGCTGGTAAATGTGAGATCGGACGGCGTGATCGTTCCTGAGACGGTCACGTCCTTATCCTTATCGGAGGGATTGCTGAGCATGGTGCGCACCGTGAGCTTTGCTTTGGAGAAGTCGCCGCTCTCCACATCGAGATCGGTCACGACCCACGGATCGAGCAACTGCACTTCCTGCGTATAGTTCACATACACATCGCCATAAATACCGATGTTACGTCCGCGAACCGTGGGCACCCAGTCCCAGCCGATCGACGCATGAATAGTCGGGTTGTCCGCGCCGAGCGCACCGCCGTTGGGGCCGGCGTCGTCTTTGGTCTGCACCGTCACCGCACCCGGGGTGTCGTTCTTGTGAATCAGCACCACCAGATGGTTGTCGCCGCCGTAATTGACCAGTTCGGTCACATCGAACCGTCCGCGGATAAACGCGCCGTCTATGCGTCCGACATATTCGCCGTTGAAATAGATCTCCGCTTTCCAGTTGATGGAATTGAAGTTCAGCCATGTCCGCTCACCGCGGCGGGAAGCGGGAATCGTGAACGTGTTGCGATACCAGAAATCCGCCGTGAAGAAACTGTCGGAAATCTGCAATTGCTGATCCGCCACATTCATATCCGGGATCGCACCCGCTTTGAAATACGAGGTCAGCACCGTGCCGGGAACGGTGGCCGGCAGCCAACTCTGATCGTCATATTGCGTGCCGGACAGCGTTTCGCCTGCCGCCATCACTTCGGATGCACGCTGTACCCGCCAATTGCCGCCGGTCAAATATTGCGTGCCGTCCGTTTCCGGTTCCGGCTGCGCAGGCAGGGTATACTGCACATCGTTCGTGCCGTATACCTCCCACTCGCTGAGACTGTAGCGGTCACCGGCACTCTTTTTGCACAACAGACGCAGATAGGTCGCCGTTTCGGAGAAGGTCAGCGTTTCTACGCCGCCTTCACCGGACTGATTCATCGCCACGGTACGCCAATCCTCACCGTCATCCGATGCCTGAATAGCGTATTCCGTGGCATAGTTTTTGTCCGCCCAGTACAGCTTGACGGAATCGATCTTGCTCTCCCCGCCGAGGTCGAGCTTCAGCCATTCCTCACCCGAGCCTTTACTTGTCCAAACACTGTTGAACACATCGCGATACGCCTCAAACAGCGATTGTCCGTCGGCGCCAAGCAAATCAAACTCGGACAACTGCAGGCGGCTGTCACCGCAGTTTTGAGTGACGACCAGCCGATAGTACCGATATGCCGCCGGTTCGGCGATGGTATAGGTATTGACCTGATACCGCGTCGCAAATGTCTCATTCGAGCGGGTATCCAGCACGGTGAAGGTTTGGCCGTCGTTGGAACCTTGCAGCGTCCATGCGCGCGGATCGCGACTGGCCTCGTCGTTGGCGGAAGCCACCTTGTATGTAACCGCCGTCTTGCCGCTTTCCTCCGGGAACGCCGCCTGCAACCACGCAGTGCTGTGAAAAGTCAACCATTTGGTTCCCGTCTGACCGTCAAATGCGCAATTTACCGTTTCGCCTGTGGGACTGTCATCATACTGCGCCGTCATCTGCACGCGCTGACTGCTGTCGCCGTTGATGATGCCGTCTGTCACCAGATGTCCCGTGTCGTTGTAGTTGGCAGCACTGGAATGCAGTACCGACCGCCGCAACGCCAGATTACGGCTTCCCGAAGCCGCATCTTCCGCCGTCACGCCGACCGAAGCCGCCGTCGCGCCGAAAACACATGCCATCACTGCGCATACACCTCTCTATTACAATATATTTGGACAAGGAAGCCGGGCAGCCAGTCCGGCTTCCTTTC
>CAJKXG010000040.1 GCA_905203795.1 uncultured Oscillospiraceae bacterium
GATTTTTCTGCCCTGCTTTGTTATACTGGACATAACGGCGGGAGATTTTGCCGTGGAAAGGACTGCCAAAGATGAAAAAGCAAACATTGGCGCGGCTGCTTGTCTGCGCGTTGCTCGCGCAGTTGCTGCTGCCGTTTGGTATCACGACGACTGCAGCGGACAATAATTCGACCGATCTTCAGCCGATCGAGTGGTACGACGTCGGCGACCCGAGCGGGGACGACGAGATCAATTCGACAGACGCACGCATTGCCCTGCAGGTCAGCGTGCAGAAGATCGTGCTGTCGGAAGCGGCACTGCATGCGGCGGATGTGGACGGCAGCGGTGCGGTGGATTCCACTGACGCACGCTGGATCCTGCAATACGCCGTGAAGAAGGTGGACAGCTTTCCGGCGGCAGGCGGTAACACGCCTTCCACCACTGAGCCGACGGGAACGGTGACGACGACGACGCCTGTCACCACGACGACGACAGCGGAAACACCCGTCGCTACGACGACAACGACGCAGCCGACGGAAACCACGACCACAACCGCTCCGGTGACTGTGCCGACGCAAACCACCACTACGATTGCCACTACGACTACGACCACCACTACCACTACGACTACGGCAGCCACCACCACGACTACTCAGCCGGAAAATACGCTGTTGCCGTGGGAACGCGGCGGTACGCCGTTTGTCGCGGCGGATGAGGTGCGCGACAGCGACCGCGCCGTCAACAGCGGTCTGTTCGGACAGTTCCTGCTGTGCACCGAGGACAACGCCGAACTGCCGTACAACGTCGCCTGCTATGTCAGCCCCACCTATAAAACAGTGACGGCGCTGCTGCCCGCGGGGGTGGACACCTCCGCCTTGATCGCACGGTTTACGTATAACGGTGAAAAGGTGACGCTGGGCGGGCGCGAGATCCACTCCGGCGACACGCTGGATTTCCGTCAGCCGTTCGTGCTGACGCTGCACGCGAACGACGGCTCGACCATCGACATGATCGTGAAAGTGGAGACGTTGAACACCGGTTTGCCGTCATTCTGCCTGACCACATCGGATTATCAGCCGATCACGGAAAAGGAACTGTATGTGACTGCCAGTTTTTACATCGGCGGCGGCAACGCTGCTGTCTGTCCGTACGTGACAGGCGAGTCGATGATGATAACCGGTCAGGCGAAGGGGCGCGGCAATACCAGTTGGGGGCAGCCGAAGAAAGGGTATACCTTGAAATTCGATCAAAAGACCGCCCTGCTCGATATGCCGAAATCCAAGGATTGGACGCTGATCGCCAACTATGAGGACAAATCGCTGCTGCGCAATGTGACGGCGGAATATCTCGCGGAGGAAGCGGGTATCGAATACATCATGAAGGTGCGTCCCGTGGATCTGTGGTATAACGGCGTGTACTGGGGCACCTACAATCTGACCGAAAAGGTGGAGATCGAAAAGACCCGCGTGGACATCACCAAGTATGAGGTGGTGGACGGTGTGACACCGGCGGTGGGGCAGGCGGGCTTCCTCATGGAGTTTGACAGCCACGTCAACGAAGTGTCGAATAAACGCCGCGAGCAATGGACACGACCGCTCGGCGCGGATTATCCGATGTATTACGATCCCGAAACCGACGAGTTGTTCTTCCAGATCGACATCGGCGGCAAATGGCTGACGATCAAAAAGCCGGATTACATCAAATATCTTATCAATGATGTCGAACAGCTTCGTTATATCTACGACTATGTGACCGCTGCGGTCGCGGCCCTCAAGAGCGAGGATTATGCGCGTATTTCGCAGTATATCGACGTGCGGTCGTTCGTCAAGTGGTATGTGGTCGAGGAATTCATGAATAATGCCGACAGCTCGATGCATTCCAGCGTGTATATGACGCTGGACGTGGGCGGCAAACTGAAACTGGGTCCCGTGTGGGATTTCGACCGCAGCAGCGGCAACTGTGATTACTGGAACACGCAGGGCAATCCGGATCTGTACTACAGCGGTGCGGGTTGGTTCCATCTGATCTTCCGAACGTCTGAGGGACGGCAGATTCTGAAGGAAGAATGGGCGGCGTTCTATCAGAAGATCGGCAATCTGTCTGCGAAGATCGACGAATGGGCAGCGATGCTGGAGAAATCCCAGAAGCTCAATTTCCACGTATGGGATATTTTGGATCGCAAGGTCGGCAGCAACCCCGACGCGGTTGTCCAAGCCAACACCTATGAAAAACAAGTGACCTTGCTTAAAGAGTATCTCACGGATCGTCGTAGCCGCTTGAATGAATTCTATCAAACGATCTGATACAAAAGCCCCGCAAGAGCGGGGCTTTTGACTTGCAATAAACAGGCAAATGTGGTATAGTACTATCAATGTTTCATAGGGAGATGGATGACGATGAGTTGGCATATGGACACCAAATGTATTCAAGAGGGCTGGAAGCCCAAAAACGGCGAGGCGCGCGTGCTGCCGATCTATCAAAGCACCACGTGCCGTTATGAGAGTGCAGAAGCGATGGGCGATCTGTTCGATCTGAAGGCGGAGGGCGCGTTTTACACCCGTTTGGGCAACCCCACCACCGAAGCGGTCGAGAACAAGATCGCGGCGCTGGAAGGCGGCGTCGGCGCGGTGATGACTTCGGCGGGACAGGCGGCGTCCATGATGTCGGTGACGAATATCGCGCACAGCGGCGATCATATCATCAGTTCTTCCGCCATTTACGGCGGCACGTTCAATCTGTTCAACAAGACCTTGCGGGAGCTGGGCATCGACGTGACGTTTGTCGAGCCGACCTGCACGCGGGAGGAGCTGGACGCGGCGTTCCGCCCCAACACACGGCTGGTGTTCGGCGAAACGCTGTCCAACCCGTCGCTGTGCGTGTTGGATATCGAGATGTTTGCGGCGGCGGCGCACGCACATCAAGTGCCGCTGATCGTGGACAACACGTTCCCGACCCCGATGAATTGCCGCCCGTTTGAGTTTGGCGCGGACATTGTGGTGCATTCCACATCGAAATATCTGGACGGTCATGCGGTGGCGCTGGGCGGCGTTGTTGTGGACAGCGGCAACTTCGACTGGGCGGCGGCGGGCAAATATCCCGAGCTGACCACGCCGGACGAAACCTATCACGGCGTGACCTACACCGAGCAGTTCGGTCGCGCGGCGTATATTGTCAAGTGCCGTGTACACCTGATGCGCGACATGGGCATGACGCCCAGCCCGCAAAACGCATTTTTGCTCAGTCAGGGCATCGACACGCTGCATTTGCGCATGGAGCGGCATTGCGCCAATGCCCGCCGTGTGACGGACTTTTTGTTGCACGATCCGCGCGTGTCGTGGGTGTCTTATCCCGAACTGCCGGACAGCCCGTACTATGAGTTGGCGAAGAAATACATGCCGAACGGCACAAGCGGCGTGATCTCGTTTGGCGTGAAGGGCGGCCGCGAGGCGGCTTGCACCTTTATGAACGCACTCAAGCTGTGCGCCATCGCCACCCACGTGGCGGATCTGCGCACCTGTGTGCTGCATCCCGCGTCCACCACGCATCGCCAGATGACCGACGCGCAGCTTGCAGAGGCGGGTGTGACGCCCGATCTCGTGCGTCTGTCGGTCGGTATCGAGCATCCCGATGATATCATTGACGATCTGCGGCAGGCGCTGGAGCAGACGGAAAAATAAAACAACGGCTTGCATTTATGGTCAGTGTATGATACAATAAAGAAAAAGCGGCGCTTTTTTGACTGGAGGAATGACTCTCATGGAAAACCGAACGCAGGTGATCCGCGCGCACGGCAATTCGAGCGTGTCGATCAAGGCGATCCCCGGGCATTTTGCCACCAACCATTCGCATGTCAACTATTATGTGGATATGACCGATATCAAAACCGCGCATCAGATGGCGCGGGAGGCGGCCAGCGAGCTGTCCAAGCGGTTTGAGTCTGTCGCGGTGGATACCATCATCTGCATGGAAGGCACCGAGATGCTCGGCGCGTTTTTGGCGGAGGATCTGGCGCAGGAGGGCACGGTCGGCGTCAACGCCGGCACCAGTATCCGCGTAGTCACGCCGGAACTGAACGCCAATAACCAGATGCTGTTCCGTGACAACATGCAGGGCATGATCTGGGAAAAGCGGGTGCTGCTGCTGGTCGCGTCGGTGTCCACCGGCAAGACGATCAACCGCCTGATGGAGTGCCTGCAATATTACAACGGCGATCTTGTCGGCGTGGCGGCAATTTTCAGCGCCATTTCGGAATACGGCTCTGTGCCGGTCATGTCCATTTTCAACCAGGACGATGTGACGGGATATGAAACGTCGCTTTCCACCGAATGCCAGCTCTGCCGCGACAAGATCAAGATCGACGCGATCGTCAACAGCTATGGCTATTCCAAGATCAACGGCTGATATGGTGTCAACGAAACACTGTCTCCGATACCATACAAAAATCGAATAGGATGAACATCATGACAGTATGGCCAAACGGCTGTACTGTCTTTTGTTTTGCATAGAATCGCCGCCATTTCCGCTCTATCATCGGCTATACGGGAAACGAGTGCAGTTGCGTAGAGCCTGCATAAGATGTGCCATCCGTGTCATCGGCAGACATATAACCGAAAGGGGCCAATCCGATTGTTTGGATTGGTCCCTTTCGGTTTGTTTAGGAGGACTTTTTGCGCGAAGTGCTTTGTATCCGCTGCAGTTCGTAACGCTCGTCACACATAGCAGCCACCTCGGCTGAGTGGCTGACCAAAATGACACATTTCCCTTGATCCGCCAGATCGCGGAAGATGCCCATGATTTCACTTTGGGTTTCATGGTCGAGGTTTCCGGTCGGCTCGTCGGCCAAGATGATGTCGGCGTCATACGAAAGGGCACGGGCGATAGCCACACGCTGCTGCTGTCCGCCGGATAGCTTGAGGACACGACGGTTGGATTCTTCCTCGTCTAAGCCTACACTTTGGAGAATGGCCAATGCTTTTTCTTTCTTGTTGCCGCCCTTGACACCCGCGATATCCATGGAAAGCATGACATTTTCGACTGCCGTAAATTTCGTAAGCAGATTATAGCTCTGAAAAATCACGCCGATATATTTGCTGCGGAATGTATATTTGTCGATCCCTTTGATATCCTTGCCTTTATAAGAGATACTGCCGCCTGTGGGGGATGCCAGTCCCGAAAGCACCGAGAGCAGGGTGGTTTTTCCCGCGCCGGATTTTCCGACGATACAATATATCTTTCCCTCATCGAAATCATACGATATATTTTGCAGAACCGGTGTGCGGTCATAGGAAAAGCAGATGTTGTTCAAAGACAATACAGACATGATTCGTTCCTCCTTAATCTCTGTTTGCGAGAATTTTCAGCGGCTCATAGCGCATGACGAAGAGCATGGATACGACGCCGGAGATCAGTGTCAGTAAAATACCGATTCCGAGCATTTGCAGGACAACGGTGAAGTTCATGGCGGAACTGACCTCTGTCACATAGGCGTTTTCGCTGTCGATCCCCATCATATCCGTAAAGAAATTTCCCCTGCCGCCCATGGCGGTGTTGTTGTCCATATTCATATTACCGCGTCCGAAATTCTGCTCCACTTGCTGGGACTGGGAATTTTGGGAAGCAACCTGATTTTCCAGCAGCTTGTTTGTCACGGGCACCGAGCTGACCGCTCCAATGCCCGCACCGATGATAACGGCGACCAGGGTGACCACAAAGATCTCTGTCAGAAATTGCAGAGCGACCTTCCCTTTTTTCATGCCCATAGCCGTCAGCACACCGATCTCATACTTGCGCTCCCGAATATTAAAGATGTTCAGCACGACCAGAATCACCGCGCCGATGACGAGAATGACGATCAGGAAATACCCTGCCATGGTGCTGAGGGTGTTCAGCGGCACCATGCTGTTTTCATAAGCGGATACATCGGACGAGGTGACGGTATAGGATTCGTCCAATCCGAGGGTCCTTACGTCTTCCTCGAACGCCTGATAATCGTCCACACTGGTAAATACATACGTACCGATAAGCGTGCCGTTCAATGCGGTTACGGTGCTTTCTGTATTTTCCTCGGTCAGCTCAGCCGTTGCCGCTTCCGACGCGGCGATGATCTTTTGCAGGGTTGCATAATTCATATAAATTTTATTGGCCGGATCGTTCGAGGTCGAACCGAACATCGAAAAGCTGCTTTCGTTTGCCGAAGCGTCGGTATAGATACCGACAATCTGTAACGTATATAGCTCCTCCTCGTTGTTCGGATTGGCGATCTGAACGGCATCGCCCACCGACAACCCGTTGAATGCCGCAAGCTCCTCGGTGATGATACACGCATCATTTGCTGCATCGGTTGCAAAAACCGTGCCTTGGGTGATCGTGGCCGTACCATTTAAAAATGAGGTCATCGCGTTCTCACCGCTGTAGCCCACAACCGTAAAATCACTGTTTGAGCCAAAAATCTTATTTCCTTTGCCTCCTGCCATCCCGTTTTGTCGGTCGGAACCGACGGGTACCGGCGTATCGGCGGTGCTTTCTTCCTCCGTGCTGTCTGTGCTGACAGGCTCAAACCCATCGGCGCCATTGACATAACCGGTCAAGGAATAGTAGAAATCCGCCACGGAGGGGGCGGCGGCGTAGGTCTGATATTCCTCTAGGGAGAGAGAAGAAGACGCCCCCATCATACTGGCAAAAGACCCTTTGTCGAAGTTTTTGCCGCCTTTGCTGTCTGGATCTCCGGTCATCTGTGACATCATGGAGGAACGATCAAAGGAGATGGTGGCTGTGACGGACATGGATGCCAATGTTTCCTCTTTGGCACTTTCGGCGGCTTGGCGGATCGACAGTCCGATACAGGAGGAAATGGCAATGACAAGCACGATTACGCCGATCAGGAGATTCCGTCCTTTCGATCTGCCGATGCACTTTAAGGCGTTTTTGATGATATACATACAATCGTTTCCTTTCTTGCTGCGGTGATAAGCACGCGGTGTTTTGTATGTATGTTAACAGCAGAAGATTGAAGTTTGATTGAACAGATTTTCATTTCGGATCGGTTTTCAAACAAAAAAATCTTCGATATGGTCGTCACTGCCATATCGAAGAATTTCTTGCTGTTTGATAGGTTGTTTTACTCTCCCGCAACACACACGGTGAAGGTAACTAATCCGTTTTCGCAGGATACGGAAATATCGCCGTGGTGGGATGTCACAATGGATTTGGCGATGGCAAGACCGAGCCCGTAATGATGATCCTCTCCGGTTCTGGCAAAATCCGCACGGTAAAAGCGTTCAAAAATCAAATCGCGCTGTTCCTTTGGGATTTCAGGCCCTTCGTTGGTAACCGAGAGGTATGCTTTGTTGTGTTTCGCGGTCAAAGCCACGGTTATTTTCCCGTGTTTGGTGCAGTGGGTGATCGCATTGTCCAGCAAGATAGACACCAGCCGTCCGAGTTGCTCGGCATTGCCGTGTACACATACATTTTCCGTCACCGCATCATAATGCAACTCCAGCCCCTTTTCAAAAGCAACACTCTCAAAGAGCAGCAGTTCTCCGACAACGGTTCTGCTGAAATTGACGTGTTCCATGATCGGCGTTACCTGATCCGTTTTCGCAAGCTCCATCAGTTGTTGGATCAAGGTTGCCATGCGGCTGTTTTCAAATTGGATATTCGAGAGCCACTGATTTTCACCGATCTCCCGCGACAACATTTCCGCATTGGCGCTGACGACGGAAACAGGCGTTTTCAGCTCATGACCGGCATCGGAAATAAACTGCTTTTGCTTCTGATAGCTTTCCTCCAGCGGTTGTACGATACGCTTTGCAAGATAAACGGAGAGGAAAAAGAGCAATACGATTGCCACGCCGCCGAAAATCAGCGTATACTCAAACAGCGTTGTCAGGCTTTCGCTGAAAATGGTATTGTCCATAAAGGCAACCAGTGTGTAGCTGTCGTTTGTCTCCACGCGGTAAACCAGACTGCCTGTCGTGCCCTGCGTTTTTCCTTTGGCAATCAGCGAGGTTGCCAGCTCGGTTAACTCCGCGGCGGAATATGTTGTACTGTTGTTGTTATCCACACGAAGAATCGTGCCACTGTCCGCAATCGTAACCGAATAGAAGGTCGAGAGGAGAAATGCATTTTCATTATAGGTGTGTTTTCCGGCACGATTTCCTTTGATTGCGAAGCCAGTATCGTTGTTTAAGCCTTTGACATTCGCGCCGATATAGCGCTCCAGCATGGCCTGATCCTGATGATAGACATCCATATAGCTGGTGTAATAAATAATGCCAAGCGTACCGATGAGAAGGAACACCAAAACAGACATGATGGAGGCGACGATTTTGATTCTCGATTTTCTAAACATTCGGATACCTCAATTCATAACCAAGTCCGCGCACCGCTTTTATTTCCACAGCAGAGCCGATAAAGGCCAGTTTTTTTCGTGTAAACGACAAGTACACTTCTACATTGTTGTACTCCGCTTCACTCTCAATTCCCCAAATTTTCAGTGCCAATTGCTCGCGGCTCAGTATTTGCCCCTGATTGGCAATCAAATATTCGATCACACGATATTCTTTTTCGCGGAGGCGCACCGACTGACCGTTTTCTGTGCAGTAAAGGGTGGATGTATTGGTATCCAGGGAAATGTCTCCGAAAGAAAGGGAGCCATCCGTGCTGTTGATCAGTCGTCTGCTGAGCGCCCTGAGCCTTGCCAGCAGTTCTTTGGTCATAAACGGCTTCGTGAGATAATCGTCTGCTTCGCAATCCAATCCGGTCACTTTATCGTCCAGCTCCCCTTTGGCGGTCAACATCAGAATCGGCGTCTTAATGCCTGCTCGCCGAGCCTGCTTTGCAATTTCAAAACCGGATTTACCGGGCAGCATCACATCGAGAACAATGAGATCATAGAGGTTGCTTTCCACCGCCGCTGAACCGGAAATCCCGTCCGTGCATAGATCGACATCGTATTTTTCCAGGCGCAGAAGCTCCGTGAGCGCTGTGGCCATTCGCTTTTCATCTTCCACGAGAAGCAGCTTCATCGTTTTATCTCCTTCCGGTCATCGGGTCGTTCTGTGAATCCTGTCTGGTATCTCTTGATAGCACCTATTATACCATATAAAATTGATAAAAGAT